>CAZTNO010000251.1:0-4280 GCA_964614865.1 uncultured Clostridia bacterium | reverse complement strand
TCCGTGTTCGAGGCGATCAGCGGCAGGTAGGCGATCCCCTGCGCCGCCAGGCGACGACGGTTGTCCTCGAGCACAGCCAGCCAATGGGCGCATTCGGGTTCGCCGAGCGGGCGGGGCCCCCGGAAGGCATCGAGGGCCAGCCGGTTCTCGCTTTCCCTGGAAAGGAAGAGCCAATTCTCCCGGCCGATCAGCACCTTGTCGATCGAAGGACACTTCAGCCAACGGGCCCGGATCGCGTTGTGTGCGTGGATCAAGGGCAAACGAAATCCGAAGTGGTCGCCGAAGAAGGCGTTGAATTCGGCAGGAAAACGGGACAAACCCTCCAGGGTGATCCGGGGAAAGGGGGCCAGCCAGCGTTTTTCCACCTGGGACGAAGGGGGAGAGACCTGGAGCACCCCGTCGAGCAGGGGGAGGAAGATCATCAGCAGGAAAATTGCGGCTTGAAACAGCGGCCGCCCCGGCAGTCGCCACCTCTCCACGCCGGGCAAAAAAAACAGCAACAGCCAGGCGAGCAGGCTCCCCGCCAGAATGGCCGCGGCAAAGACCCCCTCGCGAAAACGCTTCAATCGGGCCACGAGCGGCGGCAGTTCCCCCCGGTACACCAGGAACGGATCGGCGCCGCGGCAATCGATCCGCAGCCGCCCCTCATTCAGACGCATGGAGGCGATGTCGGGGCCGGGAAAAAACTCGGTCATGATCTGCGCTGGAGCCCAGCGATAACGCCAGCGCCCCGCCCGCACCCGCAGTTGGCTCACCGTGATCGGCACCGGCTGCGAGCCCAGATCGAGGCGGAAGCGCAGGGCGTTGTCGGGAATCGGAAAAACCAGCGACTGGACGGCGCCCTGGAAGCAGGTCCGCTTCACCGTGCCGTTCTCGCCGAATTCCTTCAGCCACTGGCCGTTGGTGAAATAGAGCTGGTAGAAATCGTCCACCGGAGTGGCCACGTCGAGTTCCACCGCCAGATTCGTGGTCGACAGGGGGGGGAGCAGCAAGAGGGCCAAGGTGAAACCACAGGCCACGGCCAGGAACTCGCCCAGGCCGGAACGGCCCCCTCGCCGCCGCAGGTTCACTCGATCCTCAGGATAGGGCGAATCCCCCAGCACAGGGATCGCTCCACGATTTCCTGAATGAAGAGGGCCGGCTGTTCCTGGTCGATCCGGGCCAGCAGGTCGGGGGTCCCACGGTCGAAGTAGGCGATGCGGGGCAACTGCTCGGAGAGGAAGGGCATCAACGCGTTGCCGAACGAATCGTGGACCATCACGGTGCGGGGGCCGTTGCGCCCCGCCGATTCGGTGATTTTCGAGGAAAAGGGGGCGCTGCTCTCAGAAACAAGAGTCACCCGGGAGGGCGAGCGGGGCGAGAGGGCGATCGCCCTCTCCTGATACCGGCCCGGCAGGGCGAGCATCAGGGACAAATCGCCCTGGTAGGTGGTGCGGGACACCGAGTAGGCGCTGGCAACCAGCGGCTCACAGGCAAACCCGATTTGCCGGGCCCGGGCCAGGATCTCCTGGCTGGCCAAAAAGGCTCCTGCCGGGTTCCAGTGGGTGTCGTTGCGGTAGTACAGCAGTTGGCTTCCCTTGCCTTGCCATAGTGGCCTTCTCAAGTCCACCAGGGCCACCCGCGAATGGTTCTCCAGGTAGCGGACCAGCTGATCCAGGCGGGACATGGGGTGGAGCGGGCGCACCCAGCGGGGCAGGTGCTCGGGATAGATCGTCTCCTTGTTGGCGGCGACCACGAACAGGTAGGCGATCCCGCGCCGGGACAGAGCCGATTGATTTTCCTCCAACACCTCTTTCCAGGCGCGCAGCTCTTGGTTTGTGAACGGCGCCACACGTCGATGGTAGGCCAGGGGAAGCTCGTCATCGAGGTCTTTGGCCAGATACAGCCAGCCTTCCCTGCCGAGCACCACCTTGTCGACCGGCGAGACACCGAGAACCGCCACGCGCAGCGAGTTGTGCAGGGTGAGGAGGGGCTGGCGGAGGGGGAACCCCTTTTCAAAATCGAGGCCGGCCCGCAGCAACGCACGTTGCCAGGGGGGGGAGCGGTGGAAGGTCCCATCGGTTTGGTTGCCTGGCGGTACCGAGGTTGGGGTGGGGAAAGCGGAGGGGAGCACCACATTCAGCAACGGCAGGAACAGCCACGGCAAAAAGAGCAACCCCATCCCGGCCTGTACCGTCAGTTGCTTTTGGCGGTGCCAGCGAGCAAACAGGACGCTCAGCAGGAAAAACGCGGCGGCGAGCGCCACCACGGCAGCCAGGAATACCCGGCGGCGATTCCGGTTGAATTCTCCCAGCAACCAGGGGAGCTCCCGGCGAAACATCAGCTGGGGATCCCCTCCGTGACAGTCCAGGCGCAGCAGGCCGGAACGGAGACCTGCGCGAGATATCTGCTCGTTCGGATCGAGCAACCGGGCCAGTTCGGCGGGGCGAAAGGTGTGGATCAGCACGCCGCTGCGCAGGCGCATGCGGGCCAGGTAAACCCGCGCCGGCCCCACCCCCGGATCGAGGCGCAGTTTCCTTGCCCCCGCAGGGAGGGGAAAACGGAGGGTTTGGAATCGGCCTGAGGGGGCCACCTGCTGCACCGCCGAAGCTTCTCCTTTGAAAACCTCATGCCCGGGGTCGGTGTAGAACAACTGGTAAAGCCCCCCCGCAGGGGCCTGGACCTCGAATTCCAACATCACTCCGCGCCGGGGATCGGGAAGAAACAAAAACCAGGCGCTGGCAAATCCCGCGGCGAGGGCGAGCACCCCCCGCAATACGGCACCCCCCAGGCGGCGACGGGTCCACCCCCTCGCCACGAAGCCGGGGTCAGCGTCCCGTGGAAACGGCACAGGCCACCGCCCGGGCCACCAGTTCCCGGTACCGTTCCGGGGAGTAGTTGTCCGAGCAAAACCGGACCGCGGCACCTGCCACACGCCTCCCCTCCTCGCCGACGGCCGAGACGATGGCGGCGGCGAAGGCTTCGGCCTGAGGCGGGGCCAGCAAGGCGATTTCGGAGGTCAGGGTCTGGGTGTGGGTGGGCAAATCGGTCGCCACCAACGGAATGCCGCTGCGCAGGTAAGAGTAGACTTTCAAGGGGATGTTGGTCCCGGCCGAACGCGGCGAGACCAGGACGTCGGCCGCCGCCATGTAGTAGGGGATCTCGGATTGCGGTTTCTGCCCAATCAGCAGCACCCGTTCGCCGACTCCCCGTTCGAGGGCCAGCTGACGGGTGGCCTCGACCTGACCCGGTTTGCCCCCGACGATCACCAGGCGAAATCCTTCAGGCAGGTACCGGGCACTCTCAAGCAACAACGGAATGCCCTGGTAGGATTCCAGGGTGCCGGCGTAGAGGACGACTTTGGCGCCCCCCCCCCCCACCTGCCGGGGCCCCGCTGCGCGGGGAGCCGGGGGGGGGACCGCCGCGGCCGGGATGGAAGTGGCGGCGAACCGTCTGGTGGACCGCCTAGTACTCCATGAAATTCACGATCAGGGTGAGCTTTATTTCGTCGGGCTGCCCTTTGGCGTGGTCGTACAGACTGCGGCAGATGACGATCACCGAGTGCGCACTCTTCAGGGTGGTCCGCTCCAGCCAGCCGAACACCCCTCTTACGAACGGCGATCGGGAAAACTCGAAGTTGTCCAGTTGCTGCACCAGCGAGGAGTGCATGTCGTAGAGGTGTGGAATGCCGCGCAACCGGGAAATGATCATCCCGGGCAGGCACCCCTCTTCGTGGGTGTGGACCAGGTCGTAACGGCGGCAGAGCCCCCGGCCGATGGCCCGGGCGAACAGGAAGAAATCGAGCAGCAGTTTCACCGCCGAGGGGCCGGTCTTCACCGCCCGCACCCCGGGAGGACGGAACGAGCGGATGATCTGCAAACCGGGCATCGGACGATCCTCGCCGATCGGGTAGGTCAGCAGATCGACCTGGTGGCCGAGGGCGCTCAGCGCCTGCAGTCGGTAGTATTCGGAAAAAGGGGTCCCGCGAGGCTCAAAGAAGGGCTCGGGGGCGATCATCAAGATCTTCATCGGCAAGTCCCAGAGTATCTCGGACGGTGTAGACGTTTTTGCTCAGCCCCTCGTGATAGATGCGCGAGAGCATTTCGGCCAGCAGTCCCAGGGTGATGAACTGGAAGCCCACGAAAATGAGGAGGATGGTCAGAAAGAGGAGGGGCCGCCCGGCGATCCCCTGCCGCAAGATGAGTTTCTCGTAGGTCAGCACCCCCCCGCACCCCATCCCGGCGAAGATGAGGAAAAGCCCCGAACTGCCGAAGAACTGCAAGGGGCGGTGGGAATAGGAG
>CAZTNO010000250.1:0-4295 GCA_964614865.1 uncultured Clostridia bacterium | reverse complement strand
CCGGGCACTGGGATTTCACCGACTGGGGGATACTCTTTTTTCCGTAGGTTTTTTCGAAGTGGGCGGCGAATTCGGCGGCCAGCTTCTGCGCTCTGCGGTCGAAGGCCACCGGATCCTTCCAGGTGTTGCGGGGGTTGAGAATCTCGCTGGGCACCCCGGGGCACGAGCGCGGGATGCGGATATGGAACAGGGGGTCCTCGTCGTGGACGACGCTCTTGAGTTTCCCCTCGAGGACCGCGGTGATGATCGCCCGGGTGAAGGTGATGTCCATGCGTCGCCCCTCACCGTACGGGCCGCCGCTCCAGCCGGTGTTGATCAGGTAGACCGACGACTGGTGTTTACGCAGTTTTTCGCCGAGCATGGTGGCGTACACGTCGGGGTTGCGCGGCATGAAGGGTTCGCCAAAAAAACGGGAGAAAGTCGACTGCGGCTCTTTGATCCCGGTTTCGGTGCCGGCCAGCTTGCTGGTGTAGCCCATCAAAAACCAGAGCATGGCCTGATCTTCGCTGAGGCTGGCCACCGGGGGGAGGACACCGTTGGCATCGGCGGTGAGAAACAAGATGTTGCTGGGATGGCCGCCGGTGCCCGACGGTTTGATGTTCTTCAGAAAAGTGAGGGGATAAGAACCGCGCGAATTCTCGGTGAGTCGTTGGTCGTCGAAATCGAACACCCCGGAAGGGTACATCAGGGCGTTTTCGACGATCGCCCCGTGGTCCAGGGGATCGGCCGAATGGCAGATGGCCGCGTGGATCTCGGGTTCCTTGGCCGGATTCAGGTGGACCAACTTGGCGTAGCAGCCGTTTTCGAAGTTGGCAACGCCGCTCTCGTCCCAGCCGTGCTCGTCATCGCCCAGCAGCAGGCGGTCGGGGTCGGCCGACAGGGTGGTCTTGCCGGTGCCAGAGAGCCCCAGAAAGAGGGCGATGTCTCCCGTCTTTCCTTCATTGGCCGAGGTGTGCAGCGGGAGAATCCCCTCTGCCGGGAGAAAGTAGTTCATCACGGTGAAGATCAGTTTTTTCACCGAGCCCATGTAGGCCGAACCCACCACCACTCCGATGCGGTGCACGTAGTCGATGGCCACCACCATGGTGGAGGTCGAGCCGTTCGGCAACCGGCGCAGCTTGCCTTCGTACTTTTTGGCGTCGAGTTTGTCGGTCGGCAACGCCACCACGGTGAACGGGCGACGGGCAAACAGGCTGTGCTCGATATCGGCAGGCACCGCGCGGAACATGGTCTCGGTGAACAGGGCGGTCACCGCCTGGTCGGAGATGGTCTTCACGGGCAGCGCGTACCGGCTGTCGGCGCCCACCACCCGGTCGGTCACGTAGAGCCGCTCTTTGCTGCGCACCATCTCCAGCACATCGCCGAGGATCAGCTGGAAGGTGTCGGGGTCCAGGGGCAGGTTGTTAGGGGATTCCCAGTCGATGTCGGCCACGATCGACTCGTGGCGCACGGTCAGCGTGTCCTTGGGGCTGCGGCCGGTGGAATCCACTTCGGTCCAGCGGGCCAGGGCGCCATTTTTCGAAACCAGCGCCTCGTGATTGCGGATGACGTGATCGATCATCTCCCGGCGGGAGGGATTGGCGTAGAGTTGCTTTTTCTTGGCGACCTCGGCCTGCAGGTGGGTCAAAAAGTCCATGGCAGGAACCTCCTTTTGGTTTTTTTGCAACAAAACGGGCATCAGGACGGCGACTACTTGGCCTTGCGCAGGGTGTCGAGAATGGCCTTGGCGGTGGCGGCATCGGCCGAGTCGGGCTCGACCTGGACCAGCTTTGCCAGCACGTCCTGGGCCTTGTCGGTTTCGCCCCGGTTCAGATAGGCCAGGCCGAGTTTCATCAGCGGGGCCCCCCAGGTGGGTTTGATGCCCGAAGCCATCAGGTAGTACTGGATCGCTTCGGTGGTCTTGCCGTTGCCGAAAAAGATCTCGCCGACGTTGTAGGCCAGGAGCTCGTCCTGGGGGTTGATGGCCAGAGACTGCTTGAAGTACTCCTGGGCGTTCTTGAGATCCTCTTTTTTCAGGTAGAGGTCACCGATGGCGGCCAGGGCCTTGCCTTGCACCGGAAGATCGTTCTTCTCCTTGGCTGCGCCCAGGGCCGCGGTGTATCCCTCCATGGCCTTGTCGACGTTGCCGAGGTCACGATGGCAATCGGCGATATTGAGCTGGATCAGGTAGACCAGCGGGTTCTTCTGGGCGAATTCGCTGAACACGGCCAGGGCCTCTTCGAACTTGCGTTCGTTGTAGAGTTGGGTCCCCTTGTCGAGGATGGCCATCGACGATTCGTCCTGCAGCCGCATCTTCTTCTCTTTATCTTCCCCCAAGATGAAGTTGAGGGGGGGGTTGACGTCGAGCTGCTTGAGGTCGGTCTGCTGGACGGCGGGCACGTACCCTTCCAGATCGGCGGTGACGTTGCACCGTCCGGTGCCCAGGCCGATGAAGGCCCACTCCCCGCGCTTGTCGGTGGTGGTGTCCATCTGGGCGCCCCCTTTCTCGAACTGCAGCATGATCTTGACCCCGGCGAGCGGCTGGCCCGCCTCGTTGGTCACCGTCCCCTTCAGGCGACCTTTCCCGCGCCCCGCCTGGGCCGGGAGGCTCAGGGCCATCCCCAGACACAGCAGCCCGATCGCCCACAACCGCATCGTGATATTCCGTTTCATCGCATCCTCCTTGATTCCAAAAAAGCCATCGGTTTCATCTGTTTTCATGGGACGGAAAACCAAAAAAAAGTGCCGCTCACCGCTTGATCCGCAACGTTTTGACCGCCTTGACATGGCCGGTCAGGTTCTCCAGCAACAAGTCGAGCTGGTACTCTCCGGGAGCGAGTGAGATCGGCAACACCCAGGTGAACTTCTTGCCGAGTTTGGCGGTCTGCCCCTTGACCAGGCGGACGGGAAAAGACCCCTTCTCGGTCTTGACCACGTTGCCCGCCAGGTCTTTGACCGTGGCGGTCAATTCCAGGGTGGTCTCGTAGACGCCATCGGGCCGGGGGGTCAACCAGATCAGCCGGTAGGGAACGGCCCCGCGGACCTCCCCCCCCTTCTTGCCGGAAACCCACCGGAGATCCGCTTCGAACTCGCGGATCTGTACCTGGCCTTCCCCGACAAAATGGCCCGTCTGCTGGGCCTGACCGAGGATGGTGACCTGCTGGGCGCTCAGCGGCTCGAGTTGGAAGCTGCCGCTGCGGTTGTAATCGCGGAACACGATCGGGAAATTTCCGTAGTACCAGATCTCGAGCGGCAGTTCGTAGAGGGTCCGCCCGGTGGGGAAGCTGTCGCGCCACTCGGGCGGGCCGAGGAGGATGTAGATCCGGCCGCGGTCCGACATCCATCCCCTGGCCCGGCCACTCTCGCGGAACAGGTGATTGGCCTCGTCGATGCGCTGGAAGTAGGTGGCCTTGAACTCGTTCTCTTCGGTGTTCAGATCGGGGTCGCGCTTTTTCCAGAATTCCTCGATGAAGGCCTCGCGATCGGACTCGGGCAGGGAGACGAAGCGGCGTTCCTCGTCGGCGGAAATGATGTAGCGGACGATCGAGAGAAACTCGCGGTCATCGGCGGGCAGGGAGCGCTTGGCCCGTTGCAGGCTGGAACACCCGGCCAGGGCAAAGAGGGCGACAACGCAGCACCCGACCCGAACGGCCAGTTTCCAGAAGTTGATCATGGCTTGCTCCCACCCCCCCGGCGGACTTTCTCTTTCAGCTCGTCCTGGTTGGGGTTGATCTCCAGCGACTTCTTCCAATGGGCCAGGGCTTCGTCCCGCCGGCCGAGTCGTTCGTGGCAATCACCGATGGCATTGAGCACCAGCAAGTTGGTCCCCGTGTGGGCCAGATACTGCCCGTAGTACTTGATCGCCGCCTCGTATTCGCCCTGGGTCTGGCAGGCCTGGCCCAGCGGCTGCCCGTACTCGAAACCGTTTTCCAGGGCAAACCGGGGGGCGGCAAAGGCTTTAAGCGCCGCATACTGCTTTTGCTGCAAAAACCACTGGCACAAGTCGAGGCCGAATTTCACCGTCAGGGGCTCCATCTTGGCCGCCCGTTCCAGCAACGGGCGGGAATTCGCGTAATCCTTGCGGTTGAAGTACTGGTTGCCCATCTCGTTGAGGAAGGCCGCGTATCCCGAAGCGGGCACCGGAAACGACATCACCCAGGGGCGGGGCAAGGTGGGCATCGGCGTGATGTAGAAATCGCTGTCCTCGAAGGCGAGGCCGATCCTGGCCTTGTTCAACAGGGCCACCCGCACCTTGTACATCGCCGCCGAGTATCCTTTCAGCGGAAACACCTCGAGGATGTTGCGGGGATCATCGT
>CAZTNO010000249.1:0-4313 GCA_964614865.1 uncultured Clostridia bacterium | reverse complement strand
ATCGGCTCCATTGGGCTGATCAAGGCGGTGTCCTCGTTCGATCCCGATAAGGATGCGGTGGATCCCTATGACCTCGACCAGCGCTACTGGCGATCGCTGTGGTGGCAGCCGGCCTCGCACTGATATGCGGCATCCCGGTGTGGGCGATGGATCGGAGAGGGGGGGCGACCCGGGTCGTCCCCCTTTCCCGTTGACGGCCCGCTATTTTTATCAACAATGAAATCGTCTTCATTAATGAAAAAGGAAGACGATGGTGCCGGGCAATTCGGCTTTGATGGCAGCGAACATGCGGGCCGCGACCAGCACATGGGTCATGTGCATGTCGTGACCGCAGGCGTGCATGGCCCCGGGGTGTTGCGAGGAAAAGCTCAGTCCGGTCGATTCCTCGATCGGCAGGGCGTCCATGTCGGCCCGTAGCCCGATCACCGGCCCCGGCTTCCCGCCGCGCAAGACCGCCTTGACTCCGGTGCCGGCGATGCCGGAGGTGACTTCGAGGCCGAGTCGGGAAAGGTAGGAGGCAACCCAGGCGGCAGTCTTTGTTTCACAGTGGCAAAGCTCGGGGATGCGATGCAACTGCTGGCGAATCTCGCTCGCCTCGCCACGCAGCGCGCGGTTTTCTTCCCGGAAGTGGCGGGGCCAGTCGCGGTCCCCGGCCGCACACAGGGGCAAGCAGGTGGCGGCCAGCAAGGGCCACAGGAGTCTGTGCTTCATAATGCTAAGCCTAGCAGATACCGCCCCTGCCCGTCAAATCGGCATCCCCGTCATTTCCGCCACCAGCTGAAGGCGTAGTGGCCGATCATCAGCAGCAGGATCAGGCTCAGCCCGGTCAGGAGCACGAGGACCCCAGGATCCGAGACCAGTTTTAACTGGATTTGCTGGTCGGGTGAAAAGGGGATCGGTTGGACGTGTCGTTCCTCGCCCGAGCAATCCAGCGGCAGGGGTGCCGTTTGGCTTTCCCGGCCCCCCTTGCGCTGGGGCGGCAGCAGCAGGAGCCACTTGCCGCCACCCAGGCGCAGCGGTTCGAGTTCGCGGAGGGTGGCCTGACGGTCGCCGATGCGGACGGCCACCTCGTGGGCCAGGGTGCTCCCGCGCAGAAGCCCTTCCCGGACGCGAACGAGGCGTTGAATGCCGGTGACGACCAGGGGGGGAGACCCGGAGCCCAGCTCGAGCGTTTGCCCCTGGCGGACGCTGAGCGGGCGCCATTGGCCAAAGGTGAAGGTCGCCATGTGCCCAGCCAGGATCAGGAAAAACAGGCAGTGCATCAGGGTGGGGGCCCAGGCGGTCAGCTTGGCGGTAAACCCCCGGCCCGACTCTTTTCTGCCGAGCAGGTCGATCAGTCGGGTCACGGTACAGGCCACCGTGTTGAGGGCCAATACGGCCAGAATGGCGATCATCGCCGTGATCAGCCAGAACACCAGGGGGTCTTGACTCCAGGTCTGCCGGAGCCAGGCCCAGATCGGGGTGGTGTTGAGGGCGTGGTAGAGCTGCGAGCGGGAATGGGCCAGCTTGCTGTGGACAAGCATCAACAGGGCCGAAAGGGTCAACAACCAGACAGACAAGGTCAAGCTGGCCAGTCTCTGCCAGAGGCGGGTGAGGAGTTTCATGTCAATTGCCTCCGATGCGGGGGATCCCCATCTCGAAAACGAGGTGGGAGTAGAACACGTAGAGGGCGAGCAGGCTGGCCGAAATCGTCAGCATTCGCTCGGGGATCCGGTGCGGAGGCAGGAAGCGCAGGTGGATCACGGCGGCAAAGATCAACCAGATGGCGGCCGAGCCCAGGTGGCGGGAGCCCCACATGAAGGGGTGGCCCCACCCCAGAAATGACCAGAGGGCGCCGACCACCTGGGCGATCGAGAACGAGACGAAGCCCAGGGCGAGCAGCCTTCGTGCCCGGTGGCGTTGATCGGCGGTCCAGCCCCGGGGCAGGGCCACCATCCCCGCCGTGCCGAACAGGGCGTAGGCGCAATTCACGAACCAGAAGACGAGACAAGGCGACCACCCGCTCTTGTTGGCCGCGGGGGGGATGATCCCCTGGGGGTAGAAGGCGGAAAACACCGTGGTCGCCACCAGCAACCCAAAGGTGTATCCGATCTGGAGCCGGTTTTCGGCGCCCTGCCAGGGGAGAAAGAGGAGGATGAGGGCGACAAGGAGCGGCAACAGGAAGGGGGGATCGAGCAGGGAGTTCCAGACGAACTCGCCGGCAATCCCGGCGTGGAGCCCCATGAAAAGCGCGTGGCGGGCGACCCCGACGGCCAGGACCGTCTTGCCCCAAGCCGGCTTGCTCTGGACGTGGAGCCACCAGGCCGCGAGATAAATGGATGTGAGCAGTGCGAAGTAGAGTGGCGAAGGGATCATCGGTCCTCCTTTTCAAACACGGAAGGTGCGGCCGTTTCCGGCCCGCGCCCATCGGTCTGGCAGCATCGCCCGCACGGGGGCCTTAGCCGGTCCAGACTCGGAGTCGTACCTGGATCTTACCATGGATTGGCCCCGTCCGGTTCGTTCCGGTGTGTCCCCCCCTTGGCCCCCCCCTGGTTTCCCCCTCGAACCGCCGCTTGTCAGGGTCGTGAGGATCGGCTACAATGGGAGGGGGAGAGGCCGTCAACCGTTGTCCAGGCCCTCTCCTAATGGAAGGCATTGCCCATGACGTCCCACGTGAAAGTCCGTTTCGCCCCCTCGCCCACCGGTTACCTGCACGTCGGCGGGGCCCGCACCGCCCTGTTCAACTGGCTGTTCGCCCGCAGGAACCATGGAACCTTCGTGCTGCGCATCGAGGACACCGACCGGCGCAGGTACCAGCCCGAGGCGCTCCAGGAGATCTACGACAGCCTGAGGTGGCTCGGCCTCGATTGGGACGAGGGACCGGTGGTCAGCGGCCCCTGCGGCCCCTACGTGCAGTCGGAGCGCAACGACCTCTACCGGGCCTGCGCCGACCGGTTGCTGGCTTCAGGCCATGCCTACCGTTGCTTCTGCTCCGAGGAGCGTCTGGCCGCGCTGCGGGAGGAGCAGGAGAAGGCCAAACTGGCCACCGTTTCGGGCTACGACCGTCATTGCCGCACGTTGACCGACGCGGAAATCGAGCGCAACCGGGCGGCCGGGCTCCCCTTCGTGGTGCGGCTCAAGGTGCCCCTGGGCCGCACGGTGGTCTTTCACGACCAGATTCGCGGCGAGATCTCCACCCGGAGCGATCTCCTCGACGACCAGGTGCTGCTCAAGTCGGACGGGTTCCCCACCTACCACCTGGCCAACGTGATCGACGACCACGAGATGGCCATTACCCACGTCATGCGCGGCGACGAGTGGATCGCCTCCACCCCGCGCCACATCCTCCTCTACGAGGCCTTCGGCTGGACTCCGCCGGTTTTTGCCCACATGCCGGTGATCCTGGCCGAAGGGGGGGGCAAGCTCTCCAAACGCAAGGGGGCGGCTTCAGTGTTGGACTACCAGCGCGGCGGCATCCTGCCCGAGGCGCTGTTCAATTTTCTGGCCCTGCTCGGCTGGAATCCCGGCGACGACCGCGAACTGATGACCCGCGACGAGATGGTGGCGGCCTTTTCGCTGGACCGCATCTCGCCCAAGGCGGCGGTGTTCGACGAGCAGAAGCTGGAGTGGATGAACGGCCACTACCTGGCCCAGCGGCCGGTGGAAACGCTGCTTGCCGAGGTGTTGCCCCGCTGGCGCCAGGCAGGGATGGTGACCGACGCCGATCCCGACCCGGCCCGCCTGATGGCGATCATCTCGCTGTTCAAGGACCGTTCCCGGCGCATCGGCGAGATCGCCGACAACTCTCATTACTGCTTCGTTTCCCCCCAAGAGTATGACCCCGCGCTGGTGCGCAAACACTTTCGACCGGGGGCAGAGACGCTGCTGACATCGATTGCCGAGGCTTTTGCCGCCCTGCCCGCTTTCACCCAGGAGGCTCTGGAGGGGTGCGTGCGGGAACTGGCGGAGCGCCTGGCGCTGCCGGCGGGCAAACTGATTCACCCGATCCGGCTGGCCGTGACCGGGGTCGGGCAAGGGCCGGGCCTGTTCGAACTGCTCGCGGTCCTGGGCCGGGAGGCGGTGCTCTTCCGGCTGACGACCGCCGCGAATTGGGTGACCACACACGCCGGCGACCTGCCGGCGACAGGGGAGAAGCATGGCTGAGAATCCCGGCACCACCGGAAAACCGACCGGCAATTTCATCCGCGAGATCATCGACGGCGATCGCCAATCGGGCAAGCACGGCGGCCTCGTGCACACCCGCTTCCCCCCCGAACCCAACGGCTACCTGCACATCGGGCACGCCAAGTCGATCTGCCTGAACTTCGGCCTGG
>CAZTNO010000248.1:0-4314 GCA_964614865.1 uncultured Clostridia bacterium | reverse complement strand
GGTCCTCGCCGCGCGAGATGGCGAACTGCTTCTTGACGAAGTTGGCCACCAGGTGGACCTCGGGGATCAGGGTGTTGATCTGGAAGCTGGGGTTGATCTCGGAGAACAGGATGGCGCCGTCGTAAAGCAAAAACTCGATGGTGCCCAGGCCGACGTAGTTGAGCTTGCCAAGCAGCTTCTGGGTGTCGTGGATCATCGACTCGCGTTCGGGCTGCCCGACGTTGGGCGAGGGGGATTCCTGGAAGATCTTCTGGAATCTGCGCTGGATCGAAGATTCGATCTCGGGCAGGATCAGCAACCGGCCGGCGGCATCGCGGATGAAGGGGATTTCGATGTGGTGGGCGAAGGGCAGGTACTCTTCGCAGAAGAGCCCGTGATCGCGGTGAACCTGGTTTTTGAGCAGGATTTCGACTTGCTCCTGGGCTTCGCGGCGAAAGTGGCAAAGGCGCAGTCCGCGCCCCCCCGACCCCTTGAGCGGCTTGAGCAGGGCGGGGAAGCTCAGCGAGCCGGCGGCGGACTCGAAATCGAGCGGCGAGTGGATCAGCCGGGAGTAGGGGATCACCTCGATGCCGAGCCCTCGGGCCAGCTTGCGCAGGGCGATCTTGTCCTCGATCTGGCGCAGGATCTCGGCTTCGGGGCCGATGAAGTGGATGCCGCTCGCTTTGCACAAACGGGCGAATTCGGGGTTTTCGGCCAAAAAGCCGTAGCCGGGGTGGAGGTGGCGGGCGCCGATTTCGACCCCCTTCTCGACGATCGCCTCCATGTCGAGGTAGCTGTCCTCCAGCCGCGAGGAGAGGAACCGGTGGCAGCGGTCGGCCAGCTTCACCGGCAGGGTCTGGTTGTCTTCGGGGCTGTGCATCAGCACCGCCTCGTAGCCGGCGCTCTGCAGCGAATTGATGATGTCGAGGGCGATGACCCCGCGGTTGGGGATGAGCACCTTTTCCTTCATGGCTCCTCCTGGTTACAGCGGGATGTTCCCGTGCTTTTTCTTGGGATTCGACAGCGCCTTGTTTTCCAGCGACTCCAGGGCCTTGATCAGCATGGGGCGGGTTTCGACCGGCAGGATGATGTCGTCGATGTACCCCAGGGAGGCCGACATGCGCGGATTGGCGAACTTCTCCTTGTACTCGTTGATCAGCCGTTCGCGCACCGTCTCGGGCTCGACCGCCTCCTGGATGTCCTTGCGGAAGATGATGTTGATCGCCCCCTGCGGCCCCATCACCGCGATTTCGGCGGTGGGCCAGGCGTAGACCATGTCGGCCCCCAGGTGCTTGGAGCTCATGACGATGTAGGCGCCGCCGTAGGCTTTGCGGGTGATCACGGTCAGCTTGGGCACGGTGGCCTCGGAATAGGCGTAGAGGAGCTTGGCGCCGTGGCGGATGATGCCCATCATCTCCTGGTCTTTGCCGGGCAGGAAGCCGGGCACGTCGACGATGGTCACCAGCGGGATGTTGAAGGCGTCGCAGAAGCGGATGAAGCGGGCCCCCTTCACCGAGGCGGTGACATCGAGGGTGCCGGCGAACGCGGCCGGGTTGTTGGCCACCAGGCCTATCGGACGCCCGCCCAGGCGGGCGAAGCCGACCACCAGGTTGGGGGCGAAGTTCTTGTGCACTTCGAAGAACTTGCCATCGTCGACCACCAGCGGAATCAGCTCCTTAATGTCGTAGGGCTTGTTGGGGTTGACCGGGACGATATCGTTGAGGCGCTCGTCCATGCGGTCGTAGGGGTCGATCGCCGGCCCCGCCGGGGGGGGCTCGGCGTTACTGGAGGGGATGTAGCTGAGCAGCTCCTTGACCATGTCCAGAGTGTTGTGTTCGTCGGTGCCGATGAAGTGGGTGACCCCCGAGATCGAGGCGTGCTGGGAGGCGCCGCCGAGGTCTTCGAAGGTGACGTCCTCTTTGTTGACCGCCTTGATCACCTCGGGGCCGGTGACGAACATGTAGGATGAGCCCGCCACCTGGAAAACGAAGTCGGTGATGCCGGGCGAATAGACCGCACCGCCGGCGCAAGGACCCATGATCACCGAGATCTGCGGGATCACCCCCGAACACAGGGTGTTGCGGTAGAAGATGTCGCCGTAGCCGGCCAGACTGGAGATCCCTTCCTGGATGCGGGCCCCGCCCGAGTCGTTGATGCCGATCACCGGGGCCCCGGCCTTGAGGGCCAGGTCCATCACGTTGCAGATCTTCTTGGCGTGCATCTCGCCCAGCGAGCCGCCGAGCACGGTGAAGTCCTGGGAGTAGGCATAGGCCAGCCGGTCGTGGATGCGGCCGAAGCCGGTGATGACGCCGTCACCGAGGAATTTCTTCTTGCCCAGGTCGAAGTTCTCCGAGCGGTGCTGGATGTACCCTTGCAGCTCGACGAAGGTGCCGGGATCGAACAGGTACTCCAGGCGGTCGCGGGCGGTCATCTTTCCGCCCTGGCGCCGTTTTTCCAGCTTGTCGGCGCCACCCGCCTCGTCCTTCTTTTTACGGTATTCGATGAGATCTTTGATCAGGTTTTTCATCTTTTCACCTTGTTTGGGGTGGAGTTATTGTAACTGCTGGGGCAAGGAATTGCAAATTGACCGGCAAACGGTCCTGGGAAGGGGGGATCACGCCGCAAGGGGGCTTCCTCCCCCGGGCGGGATTGCTTTCCCCTGTCCTCTTTCCTACAATGGGGGCGAGGAACCGTCATGGAAAAACCTTTTCACCTGCGCAAAGCCGAGTTGCGCGATGCCCCGCTGATCGCCCGTTTCAACGCCGAGATGGCGGCCGAGACCGAGGGGCGGATCCTCGATCCGGTCCTGACCCTGGCCGGAGCCAAGGCGCTGATCAAGGATCCCCACAAGGGGTTCTACCTGCTGGCCGAGGCCGCGACCGGCGAGGAGGGGGTGATCGGCCAGCTGATGATCACCTACGAGTGGAGCGACTGGCGGGCGGGTTGCTTCTGGTGGATCCAGAGCGTGTACGTCGTCCCCGCCCTTCGCAAACAGGGGATCTTTGCGGCCCTGTTCCGCCGGGTCGAGGAACTCGCCCATCTGGGCAAGGACATCTGCGGTTTGCGCCTCTACGTGGAACGCGGAAACGAACAGGCCAAGAGGATCTACGAGGGGCTGGGCATGGCGCCCACCTCCTACCTGCTGTACGAGACCGAGTTCTAGGCGGGGGGGGCGGCTGGCCGGGGGGTGAACCTCTTGAGTCGCAAAGAGAGCAGCACCACCGTCAGCGAGCTGGCGGCCATGGCCAGCCCGGCGATCTCGGGCGGCAGCAGGCGGCCGGTCAGCGGCAGCAGCCAGCCGGCGGCCAGCGGGATCAGCACCAGGTTGTAGGCCGAGGCCCAGAACAAGTTCAGCCGGATCTGGGCGAACACCCGGCGGCCGAGTTGCACGGCATCGCCCACCAGCCGGGGATCGCCCCGCATCAACACCAGGTCGCCGCTCTCGACCGCCACGTCGGTGCCGGTGCCGATGGCCAGGCCGACATCGGCTGCCGCCAGCGCGGGGGCGTCGTTGATGCCGTCGCCGACAAAAGCCACCACCTCGCCGCGCCGCTGGCGCTGCCGGATCACCTCGACCTTGCCCGCCGGCAGCACGCCGGCGTGAATCTCGCCGAGCCCGAGTTCGGTTCCCACCGCGGTAGCGGCTTTCGCCGAATCGCCCGAGACCAGGGCGGTGGTGAGCCCCAGCGAGTGCAGCATGGCCACCGCCTCGCGGGCTCCGGGGCGCAGCCGGTCGGCCACCGCGATCAGCCCCAGCACCCGGTCGTTTTCAGATACCCAGGTTACCGTGCGGCCAAGGTTTTCCAGGGCGGCGGCCTCGTTTTCCATGACCGCGGGGATGACCAGCCCCCCTTCGGCCAGCAGGGGCCTGCCGCCCACGAGCACCGTCTTGCCGTCAATCTCGGCACTCACCCCGAGCCCGGGCCGGGTGGTGATCTGGCCTGGGGTGGGCAGGGCCAGACCCAGTTCGCGGGCGCGGGTTTCGATGGCCCGGGCCAGCGGGTGGGTCGTCCCCTTTTCGGCGGCGGCGGCCAGGGCCAGCAGCCGGGGGGCCTCCGCCTCGGGCCGGATCGCGATCACCGCGGGGTGACCGGTGGTCAGGGTGCCGGTCTTGTCGAACAGCACGGTGGTCAAATTCCGCACCGCCTCCAGGGCGGCGCCGTCGCGCACCAGGATGCCGAGCTCCGCACCCCGGCCGATGCCCACCGTCAGGGCGGTGGGGGTGGCGAGCCCCAGCGCGCAGGGGCAGGCGATCACCAGCACCGAGATCAGGGTGGTGACCGAGAACAGGAACGGGCGGCCAGCCAGCAGAATCCAGAACGCGAAGTTGAGCAG
>CAZTNO010000247.1:0-4337 GCA_964614865.1 uncultured Clostridia bacterium | reverse complement strand
TTGGTGGCGGACGATCTGCCCCTCGATCATGTAGATCACGTCTTCGGCGATGTTGGTGGCGTGGTCGGCGATCCGTTCGAGGTAGCGGAAGACCCGCATGTACTCGATCAGCGAATCGACCCGCTCGGGATAAAGCCGGATCTCCGCTTTTACCCGGTCGAACTGCGATTTCACCAGTTGGTCCACCGAATCATCGGCCAGGCGCACGGCGTGGGCCTTTACGGCGTCCAGGTTGACCAGCGAATCGAGGCTCTGCTTGAGCATGGCCTGGACCCCGGCGGTGATCGGACCGAGCTCGAAGGGGGTTTCGGGGCGCGGCTGGCCGATCAGGTTGATCACCCGGCCGGCGATGTTGACCACCTCGTCGCCGATCCGCTCCAGATCGTTGTTGATCTTGAGTACGGCCACGATGAACCGCAGGTCGTTGGCCACCGGCTGGTGAAGAGCGAGGATCTTGAGGCACTCCTCCTCGATGTCGACCTCGGCGTGGTCGATCTCGTTGTCATTCTGGCGGATCGATTCCGCCAGTTCGGCGTCGGTGGCTTCCAGGGCCCTTGCGGCATCGGCCACCCGGCGTTCGACGGTGCCGGCAAGCAGGACGATCCGCTTTTTCAGGTTGTCGATTTCCCTCTGCAAGTGCATGCCCATGGTGGAGCCTCCTCAGCCGAACCTACCGCTGATGTAGTTTTCGGTCATCGTTTGTGCGGGATGGGTGAATACTTGGGCGGTTTCGCCGAATTCGACCAGCTTGCCCAGGTAGAGGAAACCGGTGAAGTCGGAGGCGCGCGCCGCTTGCTGCATGTTGTGGGTCACGATCACGATGGTGTAGTCGCGCTTCAACTCCTGCATCAGTTCCTCGATATGCATGGTGGCGATCGGGTCGAGGGCCGAGCAGGGCTCGTCCATCAGCAGGATCCGGGGTTTGAGCGGCAGCACCCGGGCGATGCATAACCGCTGCTGTTGTTCCAGCGAGAGGCGCAGCGCAGATTCGCTCAGGCGGTCTTTGAGGTCGTCCCAAAGCAGGACGCTCTGCAGCGATTGCTGCACGATGTCCATGGTCTCGCTGCGGCGGGCCAGCCCGTGGATCTTCAGGCCGAAGGTGATGTTTTCCAATACCGACAGCGGAAAGGGGTTGGGCCGCTGGAAGACCATGCCGACCCGCTCGCGCAGCTTCAGCAGGTCGGTTTCCGGGGCCAGGATGTCTTCGCCGTCGATGATCACCCGGCCGTCGATCCGTACCCCGTCGATCAAATCGTTCATGCGGTTGAACACCCGCAGCAGCGTGCTCTTGCCGCAGCCGCTGGGGCCGATCAGGGCGGTGACCCGTTTTTCGGGGATGGCGAGCTCGATCCCCTGCAAGGCGTGAAACGAACCATAGTGAAGGTTCAAATCGTGGGTTTCGATGCTGGTGGCGATGGGGTTCATCCGAATTTCCCGGTGATGTAGTCGGAGGTGCGCGGATCGGTCGGAGCGGTGAAGATCTTGGCGGTGCGATCGACTTCGATCAGCTGCGACATCAGGAAAAAGGCGGTGCGATCGCCGACCCGGGCCGCCTGGGCGACGTTGTTGGTGACCAGCACGATGGTGTAGCGGGATTTGAGCTCGAGCATCGATTCCTCGATGCGGGCGGTGGAGATCGGATCGAGCCCCGAGGTCGGTTCGTCGAACAGCAGCACCTCGGGCTGGGCGGCCAGGATGCGGGCCATGCAGAGCCGCTGCTGTTGTCCTCCCGACAGGTTCATGGCCGGGGTGGAAAGGCGGTCCTTGACTTCGTCCCACAGCCAGGCCTCGCGCAGGCTGCGTTCCGCCGCTTCGGCCAGTTTCTTGCGGTCCCGCAGCCCCTGCATGCGCAGCCCGTAGACGATGTTGTCGAAGATCGAGAGCGGCAGCGGAAAGGGGAGGGCAAAGACGATGCCCACCCGGCGGCGTAGCGTCTCCACCGGCAAGGACATGATGTCGGTAGCGTCGAGCCGGATCGTCCCTTGCTGGTTATAGCCCGGGTGGAGGTCGTTGAGGCGGTTGAGCGAGTTCAGGAAAGTGGATTTGCCCGAATTCGCCGGCCCGATCACGGTAAATATCTCGTGTTCGTGGATGGCGAGCGACAGGTTTTGCAAGGCCACCAGGGAGCCGTAGCGCAGGGTGACCTCGCTCAGGGCGATCTTGACCGGGAGTTCGGATGTGGAATCTACCATTTTTTCTTGCGGCGGAACCGCGAACGGAGGATGATGGCGGCCAAGTTGAGCAGGAGCACCAGGGCCAGCAGCACCAGTGCGGTGCCGTAGCGGACGGGCTCGGCGATGCCCGGCACCTGGGTGGAGATCACGTAGAGGTGGTAGGGCAACGCCATGGTCTGGTCGAACACCGACTGCGGCAAACGGGGCAGGTAGAAGGCTGCCACCGTGAACAGGATCGGGGCCGTTTCACCGGCGGCCCGGCCCAGCCCCAGGATGGTGCCGGTCAGGATGCCGGGCAGGGCGTGGGGCAGCACCGAGTGGCGGATGGTCTGCCAACGGGAGGCGCCCAAGGAAAGGCTGACCAGGCGAAACGACTTGGGCACGCTCTCCAGTGCTTCGCGGGAAGAGGTGATGATCACCGGCAAGATCATGATGCCCAGGGTTAGCGAGCCGGCCAGGATCGAGGCGCCGAAACCCAAAAAGGTGACGAAGATGCCCAGCCCGAACAGCCCGTAGACCACCGACGGCACCCCGGCCAGGTTGACGATGGCCAGCTTCACCAGCCGGGAGAGGGGGGTGTCTTGCGAGTACTCCACTAGCCAGATGGCCGCCAGCACGCCGAGCGGCACGGCGAACAGCACCGCCCCGCCGACCAGGTAGAGGGTGCCCAGGATCGCCGGCAGAATCCCTCCGGCGGTCATGCCGGCCCGGGGCATCGAGAAGAGAAACTCGGGGGTGATGGCGCTGACCCCCTTGAACACGATGATGCCCAGAATCACCACCACCGGCAGCACCACCAGCAAGGTGGCCGACAAAAGCACCCAGAAGGCGATCCGTTCGCTGGTGCGGGGGGCGAGGCGGCTCATCGCTTGGACCTGTGCAGGGCCACGTCGGCCACGCCGTTGATCAGGAAGGTGATTACGAACAGCACGATGCCGATGGCGAACAGCGCGGCGTAGTGCGGCCCCCCCTGCACCGATTCGCCCATCTCGGCGGCGATGGTGGCGGTCAAGGTGCGTACCGGGGCCAGCATCCCCTTGGGCATGGAGGCCGCATTGCCGGTGACCATCATCACCGCCATGGTCTCGCCGATCACCCGGCCGATGCCGAGCATGACCGCGGCCACCATTCCGGGACGGGCGGCGCGGGCCACGATCCGCCAGGTGGTCTGCCAGCGGGTGGCCCCCATGGCGATGGCCGCCTCGCGGTACTGACGCGGGACGGCGGTGATGGCATCCTCGGCGATCGAGACGATGGTCGGCATGGCCATGAAGGCCAGGGTGATCGAGCCGGTCAGCGCGGTCAGGCCGGTGGGCAGGTCGAACAGCGTTTTGATCCAGGGGCCCAGGGTGATCATGCCGATAAAACCGATGACCACCGAAGGGATGGCGGCAAGCAGTTCGATGCCGGCTTTCAGCGCCTCTTTGAGGCGGGGCGGGGCGATCTCGGCAATGAACAGGGCGGCGGCGATGCCGATCGGCACCGAAATGACGGCGGCACCGAGGGTGACCAGCAGCGAACCGAGGATCAAGGGCAGGATGCCGAATTGCGGCGGCTCGGAGATCGGATACCAGTGCTGGCCGAACAGAAAGCCGGCAAAACCGTGGTGGCCGAACAGGGCCAACCCCTCACGCAACAGGAACAGGAAGATCAGGGCCACGAACACCACCGAAAAGAGGCCGCTGAGCAGGATGGCCCGCTCGATCAACCACTCTTTCACTTTGCGGAAGCGGATCATGGCTCGCTCCACATATCAGGGCTTGACCGGGACGAAGTCCACCTTGGACACGATCTGCTGCCCCTCCGGCGACAGCACGAAGTCGAGGAAGCGCCGGGTGAGGCCGCTCGGCTGCCCTTGCGAGACCATCAACAGGGGACGGGAGATAGGGTAGGAGCCGTCGATGACCGCTTCCATGGTCGGCATCACGAACGGGGAATTTTCGTCTTTGGCCACCGCCACCGGTTTTTGCCCGGCAGAGACGTAGCCCATGCCGTAATAGCCGATGGCGCCGGGGTTGTTTGTCACCTCGTCGGCGATGGCCTGCGAACTCGGTAGCATCAGCGCTCCCGCGGCGAATTCGGCGCGGCTCTCGGCCCGGCCCCGGCGCAGCACGTGCTCTTTGAAGTAGACGTGGGTGCCCGAGTTGACCTCGCGGGAAAGGA
>CAZTNO010000246.1:0-4370 GCA_964614865.1 uncultured Clostridia bacterium | reverse complement strand
GAATTTTCGGCGCGGGTGTATAAGATCTCCGCCGACGAGCAGGGCAACCGCCTGTCGAACTGCCGGCCGACCTCGCGCGGCCGGGTGCGCATCGCCTCGCTGGCCAAAGAGTCTTTCTCTGGAAAGGTCTACTCCAAAAACCTGGCCGCCGACCCGATGTCCAAGACCTTCCGGGTCGAGATCGCCATCGACAATCCCGGCACGCGCATCAAAGCAGGAGTCTATGCCGACATCGCCATCGAGACGGTCCGCCGCGAAAACGTGCTGACCCTGCCACTGGCCGCCTTGCTGCCGGGCGATACGGTGATGGTGCTGCGCCAGGGGAAGGCGGTGAAGTGCCCGGTGGAAATCGGCGCCCGCAACGAGACGGTGTTCGAGGTGGTTTCGGGCCTGCGGGAAGGCGAGCACGTGCTGGTCGAGGGTAACTACGACCTGAAAGATGGTACGGCGGTGACCGTCCAGGGGGCGGGAAAGTGAAACTCGTCGATTTTTCGCTGAAAAAAAAGGTGACCATGTCGATGGTGGTCATGGTGATCGTGCTCCTGGGGCTGATCTCATTCAGCAAACTCGGCCTCGACATGCTGCCCGACATGGACTACCCCTACATCACCGTGGTCACCACCTACAGCGGGGTCTCCTCGGAAGACATCGAGCAGAACATCACCCGGCCGGTCGAGCAGTGGATTTCCACCGTCTCGGGCATCAAGGAGTTGAAATCGATCTCGCTGGAAGGTCAATCGGTGGTGATGATCGAGTTCGAGTGGGGGACCAACCTCGACTTCGCCGCCCAGGACGTGCGCGACACCATCGGCATGTACTCCCAGTACCTGCCCGAGGGAGCCGACGAGCCCTTCGTGATGAAATTCAACTTCTCGCAGATGCCGGTGATCGCCTACGGGATCACGGGCGGCGACATGAGCTTGAGCAAACTGCGCGACTACATCGACAACGAGGTCGCCACCCGCCTGGAGCGCATCGAAGGGGTGGCCTCGGCGGCCGTCTTCTCGCCCGAGATGAACGAGGTGTTGGTCCGGGTCGACAAGGGCAAACTCGAATCGCGGGGACTCCACATCGGCCAGGTGGAGGCGGCTATCCAGGCATCCAACATCAACCAGCCCGCCGGGTACATGACCGAAAACCACCGGGAGTTCCTGCTGCGCAGCATGGGAGAATTCAAAACCCTGGAGGAGATCGAAGGGGTGGTGGTCGGCTCCAGCCGCAGCGGCTCGCCGATTTTTTTGCGTGACCTCGGCTCGGTGCGGGAAGCGGCCAAGGAAACCCGTCTCAAGTTGCGTTTGAATGGCCAGCCCGGCATCATGATGATCCTGACCAAGAGTTCCGGGGCCAACTCGGTGCTGGTCGCCCGCAAGATCAAGAAGACGCTGGCCGGACTCGAACCGACCCTCAAGACGGGGGTGAAGTTCCACGTTTGGCTCGACATGTCGCGCATCATCGAGATGATGTCCAACAAATCGACGGTCAACATCCTCGAAGGCGCCCTGCTGGCCATGCTGCTCATCTTCGTCTTCCTGCGCAACCTCAAGCCGACCCTGGCCATCGGCATCACCATCCCGCTGTCGATCGTGGTGGCGTTCATCGCCTTCTACGTGATGGGCTACACCCTGAACCTGATCACCCTGGGCGGGCTCGCTTTGGGGGTGGGCATGCTGGTCGACAATGCGGTGGTGGTCATCGAGAACATCTTCCGCCACCTGCAGGAGGGGATGACCCCCACCGAGGCGGCCCGCAAGGGGACCTCGGAGGTCGGGCTGGCCATCACCGGCTCCACCCTGACTACGGTCGCCGTCTTCTTTCCGATGGTGTTCGCAACCGGCATCGCCGGCCGCATGGCGCAGAGCCTGGCCGTGTCGGTGATCATCGCCCTGGTGGCCTCGCTGTTCGTGGCCCTGACCATCGTGCCCATGCTGGCCGCCTGGATGTTCCGCGCCCACCGCAAGAAGGGAGAGCAAACGGCCGAAGGGGTCGTCGACCTGGGCGAGGACAAGTTCACCCCGGTGCGTGACCGCTACGAGGGCTGGCTGCGCCGGGTGATGCTACACCGCAAAAAGGTGCTGGTCGCGGTCCTTGCCGCCTTCGTGCTTTCCATGATCGCCGCCGCGGTTTTCCTGGGCACCGAGTTCATGCCGCAAACCGACAGCGCCATGCTGTTTCTCAAGCTATCGATGCCGGTCGGCACCCACGTCGAGGAGACCAACCGCATCGTCAAGTACATCGAGGCCGAGGCGCTCAAGGATCCCAGCGTGATCACCACCTTCGTGCAGGTGGGGAGCAGCGAGCAGAACGCCCAGGACACGGCCAGCGGCACCGGATCGGCCGGCTCCTACGAGGCGATCATCTACGCCTACCTGAAACCCAGCGGCGACCGGGAAGAGTCGGACAAGGAGATCCTGGAACGTTGGCGGCGGTCGTTCCCCACCCTGGAGAACAGCCGGATCACGGCCATCGACATCGCCGGGGCGTCGATGATGGGCTCCTCGACGAGCCCCATCGAGATCAACTGCTTCGGCCGCGACATGGGGCGGTTGGAACGCATCGCCGAGAGCATCCGGGCCAAGGTGATCGGGGTCGAAGGGCTGCGCGACGTCAAGGTCTCGCTGGAGAAGAGCAAACCCGAGTTGCAGTTGCACATCCGGAAGGAGGAGGCCTCCAAGCTGGGGCTGACCCCCTACGACATCTCGCACCAGATCAAGACCTATACCATCGGCTCGGTGGTGTCGCGCATGTTCGTCGAGGGCGAGGACCGCGACATCCGGGTGCAGCTCGAAGAGGGCGACCGGTCCTCGATCGAGGGGTTGCGCAAGCTCCCCATCCAGACTCCCGGCGGCACCAAGGTCTACCTCTCCGAGGTGGCCGAGTTCAAGGATCTGCTGGGGCCGGTGCGCATCGACCGCGAGAACATGGTCCGCAAGGTCACCGTGGGGGCCAATTTCGTCGGCCGCGACCTGGGGGCGATCGTCAAGGACATCAAAACCAACATCGCCGGCATCGGCGCGGGGCTCCCCGAGGGCTATTTCATCGAGATGGCGGGCCAGTACGAGAACATGACCGAGACCTTCACCACCCTGGGTTTTGCCCTGCTGATCGCCCTGGTGCTGGTCTTTGCCGTCATGGCCTCCTTGTACGAGAGCCTGAAGTTCCCCTTCATCAACATGTTCACCATCCCGTTGGGTTTCATCGGCGTGGTCGTGCTGCTGGCCGTCACCGGCACCACCATCAACATGGGCTCGATCATGGGCTTCATCATCCTCACCGGCATCGCCGTCAACAACGGGATCGTGATGATCGACTACATCAACCAGCTGATCGGGGGCGGGATGGACCGGCTCGAAGCGGTGA
The DNA here is from genome assembly GCA_964614865.1 of uncultured Clostridia bacterium. Lineage (GTDB taxonomy): Bacteria > Acidobacteriota > Aminicenantia > UBA2199 > UBA2199 > CAZTNO01. The sequence goes on along the minus strand of CAZTNO010000246.1, from coordinate 1,013 downwards.
TCCAGGGGGCGGCCACCCGGTTGCGGCCGGTGCTGATCACCGCCCTGACCACCATCGTCGGCATGATCCCGATGGCCATGACCACCAAGCAGGGCGGCGAGATGAGCGCCCCGATGGCGGTGTCGGTGATCGGCGGCCTGACCGCCACCACCTTCCTCACCCTGTTCTTCATCCCGATCCTCTACACCTATTTCGCCCGCATCCCGGTGCCCCGTCGGGGTTAGCCCATTTTTTTTAGGGAGGTCGCCACCTGCCGGGGGCTTTTCCGCCGGCCGGGCCCCCGTTTGAAAAAAACGGAGGGCCGGGGTATCATCGCCCCTATGGCAACCCATTCCCCTTCGATCGCCACCCTGCATCAATTGCTCGAGACCAGCGTCCGGGCCTACGGTTCGAGCCCGGCAGTGGGCATGGCCCTGGAAAAACCGCTCAGCTACGACGAGTTTTTCGCCGGCGTCCTCTCCGCCACCCGCGTGCTCGAGGAGCAGGGGCTGCGGCGCGGCGACCGGGTGGCCCTGCTGGGGGAGAATTCCCCCAACTGGGGTATCGGCTACTTCGCCATCCTGCGCCTGGGGGCGGTGGCGGTGCCGATCCTGCCCGACTTCCCCGAGGCCGATGTGCACCACATCCTGCAGGATTCCGAGGTGCGCGGGGTGTTGGTATCGTCGCGCCTGATGGAGAAGGTGGCCGGCCTGCAAAAAAACCGTTTGCAAAGCGTGATCATCCTGGACGACTTCCGCCCCCGCTCCGAGTTGATCGAGGTGGAACCGCTGGCCAAATTCCTGGACAAGGCGCGCTCCCTGCTGCGCCGCATCCCCGACTTCTTCGGCGTCACCGAGAGCGAGACCCGGCCCGAGGATATGGCCGCCATCATCTACACCTCGGGGACCTCGGGCCACTCCAAGGCGGTCATGCTCAGCCACCGCAATTTCGTCACCAACGTCCTCTCGGCCACCCAACTGGTCGACATCCGGCCGGGCGACACCTTCCTGTCGATCCTGCCGCTCTCCCACGCC
>CAZTNO010000245.1:0-4384 GCA_964614865.1 uncultured Clostridia bacterium | reverse complement strand
TGGGGGACGGTTCTTTGAAGTATTGAAATGTTCTCCGAAGCGCTTCCCGCTTATCTTGGGAAAACTCTGTGAAAAAAAACTTCAACGGGTGGCTGAGCCTTTATTGAAAAGTATTTCGCAACACTTCAATACTTCAAAGAACCGTCCCCAGAGTGAGGGGTCAGTTTTCGACGATCAGCGAGTAGTCGGCGATCGAGGCGATCATGCCCTCGATCGACTGCAGCAGGGCCAGGCGGTTCTGGCGAAGTTTCTCGTCCTCGGCCATGACCAGCACGTCGGTGAAGAACTTGTCGATCACTGGCTTCATCTCGAGGATGGTGGAGGCTGCCTCCAGGTAGTCGTGGCGCTGCACAGCCTGGGTCACCCGCTCTCTGGCCTGACCCAATACGTCGAAGAGCATCTTTTCTGCCGGTTCCACCAGCAAGTCTCCGCTCCGGTTGGTTTGCGGCGCATTCTTGATGATGTTCTTCAGCCGTTTGTGCAGCTGGACCAGGTCCTGCCCGGGCCCCGACTCCAGGGTGCGACGCACGGCATCGGCCTTGAGAAAGAGGTCGTACAGGTCGAGCGAGCCGCAAGCGAGAGCGGCGTTGACCACGTCGTAGCGCAGCCCCAGACCCTCCTTGCAGAACGACTCGAAGCGCATCAAAAAGAGGTCGTGCCCCCCCGACTGCACTCCGGCCAGCGTCTCGTCGTGTTTGGCGAACTGCAGCGCGGCCATGCGCAACAGGGCTTCCAGCGGGATGTGCAGCTGGAAGTCGAGGGCAATTTTCACCACCGCCCCGGCATCGCGGCGCAGGCCGTAGGGATCCTTGGAGCTGGAGACTTTGATCCCCCGGGAGAGGAATGCGGCGATATTGTCGAGGCGATCGGCCACCGACAACAGGGCGGCGCCCAGGTCTTCCAGCTTCTCACCCTCGGTGCCGCGGGGCAGGTAGTGCCCGTAAACCGCCCGGCAGACGACCTCGTCTTCGCCCGCCGCGCGCAGGTATAGACCGCCCATGACCCCCTGCAGCGACGGGAATTCCCGCACCATGCGGGTGACCAGGTCGTTCTTGCAGTGGAAGGCGGCTTTTTGCAACTTTTCCGCCAGTTCCGGGTGACCCGTCTCGCGCACCAGGAAATCACACAGAGCTGCCAGGCGTGCCGATTTGTCGTAGTAGGAGCCCAGGTCCTTTTGAAACTGGACGTTTTTCAACCCCTGGCGCAGGGCGTGAAAATCGTCCCGCCGGTCGTTTTCCCAGAAGAAAGTGGCATCTTCGAACGCGGCAGCGATCACCTTCTCGTTGCCCTTGCGCACCCGGCCGTTCTCGTCGGGGATGTTGGCCACCCCGGCGAAGGCGGGCAACAACTTGCCGCCCGACCCGACCAGGGGGAGGAGCTTCTTCTCGTGGATCATGAAGGTGGTGATGATTTCCCGCGGCAGTTCCAGGTAGCGCGGATCGAACTCGCCCGAGAACACCACCGGGTATTCGTTGTTGTACACGTGATAGTGGAGCATCTCGGCGTCGAGTTCGACCTTGGCCGACAGCTCCTCTTCGAGCTCGGCGATTTCGGTGCGAATCTTCTCTTCCCGCTCCCGGCCATCGAGCAGGATGAAGTTGCGGGTGAGCCCCTCGATGTACCCTTTGAAAGAATCGACCTCGAGGTCGGAATCGGAGAGGAGGAGGTGGCCACGCACTTGGGTGCCCGACTCGACCCCGGCGAAGCGGAACGGAATGGCCCGATTGCCCAAAAGGAGGACCAGGGTGCGGATGGGGCGCACGAAGGGGACACCCGAATCGTTCCAGACCATGGTTTTGGGAAACGTCAGGCCGGCGAGGACCTGGGGTACCAATTCGGCCAGCAGATCGGCGGTGTCTTCGCCCCCGATGATCTTGACCACGCCCAGATAGGTCCCCTTCTTGGCCTCGATCTCGACCACCTGCGAGAGGGGGACGCCGTTGAATTCGAGAAACTTTTCCAACGCCTTGGTAGGCATCCCGTTCTCGTCGATGGCGATCTTCTTTGCAGGCCCCAGCACTTTTTCTTCGCGGGTGGCGGCGTGTTCGGCAACGCCATGCAGGTGGACCATCCAGCGGCGGTTGGTGGCGGCGGTTTCGAGCTCCCCGACCACAACCCCGCGTTCCTGAAGCCTGGCCAGCAAATCGCGGCCGATCCGCTCGACCGAAGGGAGGATCTGGCTGACCGGAACCTCCTCGATGCCGATTTCGAGTAGCAGGTCAAGCATGGGGTTCTCCCTCGGTCTGTTCGACGTACTTGCGCGCCACCCCTCCCGCCAGGTTGCGGATGGTGGCCATCAGGGCGGTCCGCTCGGCCACCGAAAAGGCCTTGCGGGCATCGAGCAGGTTGAAGGTGTGGGAACACTTGAGGACCAGATCGAAGGCGGGCAGGTAGAGGCCCGCTTCGACCATGCGCCCCGCTTCTTTTTCGTACAACGAAAACGACTTGCGCAAAAATTCGACATCGGCCTGGTCGAAGTTGTAGACCGAGAACTGTCGTTCCTCTTCGAGACGCAGTTCCCCGTAGCGGGTGCCCCCGCCCCACTCGAGGTCGTAGAGGCTGCTTTTGCCGTCGAGGAACATGGCCAGCCGCTCGATGCCGTAGGTGATCTCCAGCGACTGGGGCTTGAGCTCGATCCCCCCCGCTTGCTGGAAGTAGGTGAACTGAGTGATCTCCATACCGTCGCACATCACCTGCCAACCGACGCCCCAGGCGCCGAGCGAGGGGGAGGCCCAGTTGTCCTCGTCGAACTTGATGTCGTGGATGCGGATGTCGACCCCCAGGCTGGCCAGGCTGTCGAGGTAGAGGAGCTGGCCGTCGGCGGGCGCCGGTTTGAGGATCACCTGGAACTGGTTGTGCTTCTGGACCCGGTTGGGGTTCTGGGCGTACCTCCCGTCATCGGGACGGCGCGAGGGCTGCCAGTAGGCGGTCCGCCACGGTTTGGAGCCCAGCACGCGAAAAAAGGTGTCGGGAATCATGGTCCCGGCCCCCACCTCGGTGTCGTAGCCCGAAGCGATGTAGCAGCCCTTGTCGGCCCAGTACTCCTGAAGCTTGAGGATGACTCCCTGCAGGCTCAACGGCTGTCCCCACCTGCGGTCCACTTCAAAACGGGCTTGCGAGCCGCCGCGGTCTCGTCGAGGCGTCGCACCGGGGTTTCGTGGGGAGCCTCGGTGAGCAGCGCCGGGTTCTCCCGGGCTTCGCCGATGATCTTCTCCATCACGGCCACGAACGCGTCGAGGGTCTCGCGACTCTCGGTTTCGGTGGGTTCGATCATCATGGCCCCGTGTACGATCAACGGGAAGTAGATGGTGAAGGGGTGGTATCCGTAATCGAGCAACCGCTTGGCGATGTCGAGGGTCTTCACCGGCAGGCCGTGGTCGGAGAAGACCACTTCGTGCAGCGAGGGGGATTCGTAGGGCAGATCCAGGATGGGTTGCAGTTTCTTGCGCAGGTAGTTGGCGTTGAGGACGGCATCTTCGGCCACCTTGCGGATGTTCTCCCGCCCCAGGGCGTAGAGGTAGGCCAAGGCGCGCACGATCACCAGGAACTGACCGTGATAGCCCTTGACCCGGCCGATGCTGTGCTCGTCACGGTAGATCGCCCGAAAAACCTCTCCGTCGGCTTCGATTCGCGGCACGGGCAGGCAGGCGAGCAACCCGGCCGCCACGCCGACCGGGCCCGAGCCGGGGCCGCCCCCGCCATGGGGGGTGGAGAAGGTCTTGTGCAGGTTGAGGTGCAGCACGTCGACCCCCAAATCGCCGGGGCGAACCACGCCGATCAGTGCGTTGAAGTTGGCCCCGTCCATGTAGAGCAGCGAACCGTTCTGGTGGAGCAATTCGGCGATGGCGGTGATGTCGGTTTCGAACACGCCGAGGGTGTTGGGATTGGTCATCATCAGGGCGGCCACCTCGGGGGTCAGGTGGGCGCGCACGGTCTCCAGCTCCAGGGTGCCGGCGGGGCCCGAGGGAATGGTCTTGACCTCGTAGCCGGCGAAGTGGGCCGAAGCCGGGTTGGTCCCATGGGCCGAGTCGGGGATCAGCACCACCTTGCGGGCGTCGCCCCGAAGCTCCAGGGCGCGGCGGATGACCAGCATGCCGGCGAACTCGCCGTGGGCACCGGCGGCAGGGGTCATGGTGAAGCCGGCCATCCCGGTCAGTCGGATCAGGTACTCCTGCATGTGGTGGATCACCGCCAGGTTGCCCTGCACGGTATCCACCGGGGCGTAGGGGTGACAGTGAAAGCCTTCGTACCCCGCCACCCGCTCGTTGATCTTGGGGTTGTACTTCATGGTGCAGGAGCCCAGGGGATAGAACCCCTCGTCCACCGAATAATTCAAATGGGCCAGGGCGGTGTAGTGGCGGACCAGCTCCACTTCGGAAACCTC
>CAZTNO010000244.1:0-4442 GCA_964614865.1 uncultured Clostridia bacterium | reverse complement strand
CAGAAGCTCTAGCCCTTTTCACCGGCCCGCCGTTCCCCCCGGATAACCAGCGCCCGTTCGATCAGGCGACGGTGGCTGACAAAGGCCACCTTGGGGAGTTCATCGCATCCAAAGAATCGGCACTCGGCGGCATCGTCGCCGGCGAGCAAAACCCCGTGCCATTGGCTGATCAGGAAGCCCATCACCACCAAAGGGCCATACAGCAGACTCGGGCTGCACTCGCTCCCCAGGGGAATCGGCCCCGCGCCCTCCAGGCCGGTCTCTTCCCGCAGTTCACGCAAAGATCCGGTCTCGCCCGATTCGCCCAGTTCCAGAAACCCCCCAGGCAGACACCAGGCACCGCGCTGGGGGGGAGCCGCCCGGCAAACCAGCAGGACCCGGTCCGCCGTATCGAACACCACGGCGACGCTGGCGGGGATCGGGTTCTGGTAGTGGATCCGGCCGCAACCGGGACAGCCCAATCGTTCCCGATCGCCTTCCCTGCGTAATACCAGTTCCCCGGCGCAAGCCAGACAATACCTGATTTCGATCATGCTCGCTCCTCGACTCCACGTCCATTCCCTGGAAGTGTACCACCTTTTTCAAAAGCCGGACGGTTGTCGGATTCAAAGGGGCGATTCGCCCCCCCTTTCGCGTCGTTCAGGAAGCTGGGGAGCCCTTTTCAGGGAATCGCCCCGGCGAAGAAATCGTTGACTTGCCTCACCGCCCGGGCCGTATCGCCGGCAAAGCCGCGCACCATGGCGATCGAGTTCGCCCCCGCCTGGCGGACCTCTGCCATGTTTTCCAGGGTGATCCCGCCGATGGCCACCACCGGGATGGAGACCGCCGCGGTGACCTGCCCGACCACCCCCAGCCCCACCGCCGGGTAGTGCTCTTTGGTGGGGGTGGCAAAAACGGGACCGATGCCGATATAGTCGGCTCCGGCAGCGGCTGCCTCCCGGGCCTGCCCGGGCGAGTGGGTCGAGACTCCGATCAAAAACCCCGCGGGAGCCCATCGCCGGACCTCGGAGAGGGGAAGATCCTCCTGCCCCAGGTGGACCCCGTCGGCCTCGCAGAGCAGGGCGATGTCGAGCCAATCGTTGATGATCAGGATCGCTCCCGCCTGCCGGGTACACTCCCGCAAGCTGCGGGCCACCGCCAGCATGTTCCCCCGCGATGACTCTTTCTCCCGGTACTGGATGATCCCGGCGCCGGCCCGGCAGGCTTCCTGCGCCAGTCGCAACGGATCGTTTCCCGAGGTGATCACGTACGCGCCGCAGGGCAAAGCAAAAGATCGCCCTTCCACCTCGCCCCGGACCACCCGGCGATCGCCCCGGTCAGCCATGGGCCACCCGCGCGATCAGCTGGCGGGCGATTTTTTCGCCCGACATCAGCATCCCCCCGAAGATGGGTCCCATCCTCGGCGCCCCCTGCACCGCGTTGGCCGCCATCCCGACCACGAAAAGGCCGGGGAAGACCTCACCGGAGTTGGTCAAGGTGAGTTCTTCGCCGCGGTCGGCCCACATCGGCATTTCCCCGACCACCCCGCCGGTGGAGGTGTCGAGGCGGACCCCCAGCTTGCGGGTCAGGATCGAACAAACCTCGGCGGGATGTCCGGTGCCGTCGACCACAAAACGGGCCCGGATGGTCAGCGGATCGACATGCAAACCCTGGTGGCTGGTCGGAGCCCACTGCAACACCAACCCGGAGACCCTTTTTTGCCCGGCTTCCTCGCAGAACATCACATCCTCCACCCGGATCAGGTTGAACACGGTGGTGCCGGCCCGCACGCAACCGGCAATGAGGGCGGCGGTCGCTTCCACGCTGTCGGCGGTGTGCAGTCCGTCCTGGTGAACGACGCTGCGAATCCCGCTACGCTCGAGCAGGGGCAGGGCGTTGTCCTGGACCACGATCTCGTTGAACATCATCCCCCCGCCCCACATGCCCCCTCCCGGGGCCAGTTTGCTCTCGAACAACGCCGCTTTCACTCCCGCCTCGCCCAGCAGGCGGCCGCACATCAGGTTGGAGGGCCCCGCCCCCACCAAGGCGACGTCGACCTCCAGCGAGTTGCGCAACTTGGCCGTATAGCGATCGAGGATCGCCCGGGTGATCTGGATGTCATCGATTTTCATGGCACATTCCTCCTCCGAGTAAGGTTGCGAGTGTACCTTTTTCCAGGAGCGGAAACAATACGGCGCGACCGGTTGGCCCCAAGAAAAACTCAAAGCAGGACTGGCGGGACAGCGGGGTGGCAGGCCATGCACGCAAGGCCTGCGGGAACGGGGCTATGATATAATCGCTCCTTATGCGACTCCCTTCACCTCTGTGGATCCGTCTGCTCCCCGCCTGCGGCACAGCCATCCTGATGGTCACCGCCCTGACCGGCCATGCCGCGCCCGCCACCCTGTGGACCCTGGCCCTCATGCTGGCCGCCGGCGAAATCCTCTGGCCCTCGCTGGGGAGGAGAGACCTGTTTCCTGGAGGACTGCTGCTCTTCGCCCCCCTTCTGCTGCTGCGCTTTTCCTCGGTGGCCGATTTCGAAGTGCGATTGCTGACCTTCACGGCATTGGCCCTCCTGATATCGCTGGCCCGCCATCCCCGCCCTGCCCGCTTGCGGGTTTCCTTTCTCGGCTGGCGAGCCCCCGCCCGCTGGCTGCTGGCCTGGGCGATCCTGGCCGCCGCATCCCTGGTCATGACCTCGCAAAGCGTCTGGCTGTCGGGCGACGAGCCCCACTACGTGATGCTGGCCCAGAGCCTGGTGGAGGACCACGACTTCGACGTGCGCAACAACCTGCAAGGGAATACCTATCGGGAATTCCATCCGGTCGAGCTGGAATTCCACGGTTCGGTCCATGGGGAGGGGTTCTACCTGTTTCACTTGCCGGGTCTCTCCTTCTTTCTGGCCCCCTTCTACCTGCTCTGGAAGCTGCTGGGCATGCCCCTGGCTGCCCCCCTCTACTTCCGCCTGGTGGCCGCTCTGATCGGCGCCACCTTCGCCCTGCTGCTGTTCCGTGCCCTGCGCACCCTGCTCCCCGATATCGATCCCTCGCCCGGCTGGCTGCTGTCCATCGCCACCTTTCCCCTGTTGTTCCACGGCACCCACCTCTACCCCGAGATCCCGGCTGCCACCCTGACCCTGGGTGCTTTTCTGCTGATGACCGGGGAACGCCGCCGCCCCCTGCTGGCCGGACTGCTGCTGGCCCTGGTCCCCTGGTTCCACATCAAGTACACCCTGGCAGTGGCCATTCTGGGGTTGTGGATGGCCTGGCGGACCCTGCGCGATCGCGACCTGCCAGGGCTGTTGCGACTGGCCGCAGCCCCCCTGTTCAGTGCCCTGATGCTCGCCGGCTACAGCAAGCTCCTGTATGGCAGCTTCAGCCCCGACGCCATCTTCCCCCACGGAGACTATTGGGGGGTACCGCTGATGCTGCGCGTCGAAACCTTTCTGGCCCTCCTTTTCGACCAACGCGACGGTTTGCTGCTTTATGCCCCCCTGATCCTGCTGCTGCCCCTGGCCTTGTCTCGTTCGCCCCTGCCCTATCGCGGTCTGCTCACCACCCTGCTCCTGGCCTACCTCGCCTCGCACGCCTTCACCACGGTGCGCGGAGCCTATTCCCCGGCGGGGCGACCGGTGATGTTTGCCCTCTGGGCGCTGCTCCTGCTGTTGACAGCTTTTTTCCAGGCACATCGCGACGACGGATGGGGAAGGTTCGCCCGCCTGCTGGCCTCGTTTGGCATCCTGGCCAGCGTCATCCTGCTCGTCCACCCCCTGTTCGCCTACCAGCCGGTGACCCAGGCCACCGGGGAGGGAGCCTCCTCGCTGCTGCTCTTCCTGGGCAGCGACCGGTTGCCCCTGCAACACCTTTTCCCCTCTTTCCTGAAGATCCCCTTTGCCCCCAAAAACCCGGCCAACCTGATCTGGCTGCTTTCGCTGGCGGGGCTGCTGCTCTACTTCCGGCTGCGCCCCCGCGCCGGCAGACCCGGGGCGGGCCACCCCGGGGTGACCGTGCTGGTGTTTCTTTCGGCGGTGGGGCTGACCTGCCTGTTCCCCCACCTCCACCTGAGCCGCAGCCAACGCCTTTTGGCCGGGAACCAGACGCTGTACAGCCCGTCCCGCAACGTGGCGCCACTGGGCGAGGGGCGCTTCCGCGTCCGTTCCGGCAACCGCTACGACCTCTTTCTGGCCGCGACTCCGCTGGCGTCTGGCCCCGCCGTGTTGACATTCGAAACGTTGCCCGCGGGAGTTCGCCTTTCGAGCGGCAGGAAGATACTGCTCTGTTCCAGCGGCGGCGAATCCTCGCTGCGCCTCGATCGCCAGGCCCTGCACGGCATCGCCGGCACCCAGCCCGCAGTGGTCCACCTGGGGCTCGACTTGCGCGCCCTGCCCCCGGCCCAGTTCCTCTTCTTCTCCTTATCATCGCTGCGCTGATTTCCCGTTGGATATTGAAAAAAAAAGTCCGCCT
>CAZTNO010000243.1:0-4478 GCA_964614865.1 uncultured Clostridia bacterium | reverse complement strand
CCACCGCCCTCGCCGATGCGCCCGTCCGTTCCTGGACCAACGCCTCGCTCCTCCTCTTGATGGTGCTGATGTTCATCGGCGCCTCCCCGGGCTCGACCGGTGGCGGGGTGAAGACGACCTCTTTTGCCCTGATGCTGTCCCTCCTTGCCGCCCGCCTGGGGGGCCGCGAGCAAGTGAATGTGTTCAGCCGCACCATTCCCCGCGAGGTCGTGGTGCGCACGGTGATGATCGTGTTTGCGGCATCGATCTTCGTCTTCCTCTCGCTCACCCTGCTCTTGTTGCTGGCCCCGGGGGAGGGCAAGGGGCTTTTTCTCGAATACCTGTTCGAATCCATATCGGCGTTCGGCACGGTGGGGCTGTCCACCGGGGTAACTCCGCTGCTGACCGCCCTGCAAAAATCTGTCATCATCCTCCTGATGTACATCGGACGGGTGGGGCCCCTGACCCTGGCGTTTGCCTGGAGTTCGCCGCGACCCGGCCTGACCTTTGCCGAGGAGACGGTGATGGTGGGATAGGAGACTGAGATGAAAAGGGTGGTGGTTGTAGGACTCGGCATTTTCGGCCGCAACGTGGTGCGTCAGCTCTTTGAAAACGGGGCGGAAGTGATCGCCATCGATAAAGACAAGGACGCGGTGCAGCAGGTCAAGGACATTTCCTCCAAGGCGATCGTGGCCGATGGCACCGAACGCGAGCTATGGAACCTGATCGGCATCCAGGAGAGCGACGTGGTGATCGTCTCTTTCGGGGACGATCTGGCGCCCAGCACCCTGATCACCCTGGCCTTGCGGCAGAACAAGGTGCGCACGATCATCGTCAAGGCGCCCAACGAAGAGTACAAACTCATCCTGGAAAAGGTCGGGGCCACCGAAGTGATCATTCCCGAGCAGGAGATGGCCACCAAGGTGGTCAAAGGGCTCATCTCGCCCAACGTGCTCGATTACCTTCCGCTTTCGGACGAATACATGATTTCCGAGGTCGTCCCCCCCTCAGATTTTTTGGATCGCTCGATCGCCGACCTGCAGCTGCGCGGTCGGTTCCAGGTCGAGGTGATCGCCGTGCGCGATGCCATCAAGGATACCCTGCGGATGGTCCCCGGAGCCGACTTCGTCATCCGCGATGGCCATGTGCTGGTCGTGCTGGGCAAAGAGGCCGACATCGCCCGGATGACTTGACCACCCGGGTGTGGTATAATTTGCCAGTTCCTTTCAATCCCGGCGATTCGCTCACGGGGTACCCCTCATGAACCTGGAAGATTCGTTGGTATTCTTTGATGTGCATGCCGCCGACAAGGCCGATTCGTTTCAGCAAATGGTCCGCTTGTTGCGGGAAGCCGGAGTGGTTGGCGATCCCCAGAAGCTGCTCTCCGATCTCCAGCGACGCGAGGCGGTGGAGAATACCGGAGTCGGTCGGGGCATGGCCATCCCTCACGCCCGGACCCCTGCGGTGTCCGAACTGGTGGTGGCCATGGGGCGGTTTCCCCAGGCGATCGATTATGGCGCCGACGACGGCCAGGGAGTACACCTGTTTTTCCTGATCGCCACCCCGGAAAGCCATGCCAACGAGTACCTGCGGGTTCTCAGCAGACTCGCCCGGCGACTGCGGGAACCCGAGGTCCGCGATCTCCTCCTCGGCGCCCGCACCCCCGGTGAAGTGCGTGAAATCCTTTCAGGGAGCGACCGGGGCGAGTAGGCGAGCTTTCCGGTCAGTCGGTTACATCGAAACTGCTGAAACGGGGGAGATCGAGGGGGGCACTGCCTACCACAGATTCCACGATGGCGTGTCGCGGCCCGTGGTGCAGGAAACTCTCCAGCCGGACCAGCTGGTCGGGGGTTCCCTGGGCCACCACTTCCACCGAGCCATCTTCCAGATTGCGGACCGTGCCGCAAAGGCCGATCGATTCGGCCGCGCGCACCACGAAGAAACGGAACCCGACCCCCTGGACTCGCCCCGACACCAGGTAACGACGGGTGTTCATGGCGATTCGGCGGCAAAGCCGGGTAGCCGGTTTAGCGGCGTGGACTGGAATACCTTGCGCACGATGTGAAAGTAATTTTCGGCCAGGTCTCCATCGTCGGTCCCACTGTCGGAGGATTCCCATTTCACCAGCCGGATGATGCCGTCCTCGATCTCGATGCCGGTGACCCCGTTGTCGTACACCCCGCAGCCGGCGTTGAAGTAGATGGCCGGAGTGGGCGGGGGGGGGCTGCTGAAGCGTTTCTCGAGATCGGTTATCATGCGCTCGACGCGGGGCAGGATGAAGCGGCGAAAAAAGGCGTTGTCGGGGCGGGAGAGCATCCGATGCCGGAAGTCCATCAGAAACTGCAATTCGTTGCGTGATTCGAACACCGCGCGGTGGGTGTGACCGGCAATCAGGATCAGGCCGCGTGCCGCCGCCCACTCGGCGAGCAGGAAATCGCGACTGTTTTGCATGCGCACGTTGCGGGCGGTCCCTTCGAACTGGATGCTTAAAAGCCGTTGCAGCGGGGCCCACAGCGAGTGGATCAAGAACCGGGTGCGGGCCGCGAAGCGGTCGGAAAACCACTCGCCCTGATGGCCGTGGAGGACCACCAGCCGCTCGCCCAGGCGCAAGGCGGAATATACGGGGATCGCCCCCACCAGCGGAGTCAAATAGCGGCTGGCGAAAGCGGGATCGGCGAGAGCGGCATCGTGATTGCCCACCAGGCGGACGCAACCGTGCTCCATGCTTTGGTGAAAAAGCCGTTCCATCTCGTACAGCGTGTCCCGATAGGCCGAGGCCATGTCGGCCCAGCGGCATTCCCACCCCTCTTCGATGTCACCGGCGAGGATCAGGCGAAAATTCTTGCCCAGGTAGTGTTCGAGAGCGTAGAGGAGCACCGTCTCGTTGTGCTGCAGATCGTCGTTGCCGCGGCGGTCCCCCTTGTGCCAGTCGGAGAAGACGATGACCCGCTCTCCCGGAGGGTTGTGCCAGGGCAGCTCGAGGGCTTCGCTCAAGGCCCGGTCGAGGGCGGCAAAGGTACGCTTGCGGTTGAGAGTTCGCAGGATCATGTCGGTGGTCTGCCCTGCGGAGCCCCCGTTTCAATCCCAAAGGGCCCCGCCGTACGATCGTTCATGGCCGCGGGGGGATATCCCTCTTGAAAATGCGGCTGCGTTTGATGATGGTGGGGTTGTAGTACTTCCACTGGGCTTGAACCGAGGTGTTGGTCTCGAGTTCGTGGTTGGACTCGGCGGCGACGAATCTGCGTTTCAGGGCCGCCTGGGTGATCGAGACCGTCATCAACAGGTCCACCCCCTGGCCGCGGTAGGGTTTGCGGATTCCGGCCAGGTAGAAGTCGAGCACGTCGCTCTTGCGCATGTCACGCAGGATGTGCCACCAACCGAAAGGAAAAAGGTGGCCGCGGGCCTTCTGGAAACCGCGGGAGAGGTTGGGCAGGGCAATCATGAACCCGACCATTTCGTCTTTTTGGTTGACGACCACCTTGATCAGATCCTTGTCGACGAAGGTGAGGTACTTGCGGATATAGTACTGGACTTGCCGTTCGTTGAGCGGGACGGCGCCATAGATCTCCTCGAAGGCTTCGTCGAGCAGATGGAACAGCTCAGCGCCCCGCCGGGCGACCAGTTCCTTTTTGTTGCGGAATTCCACCACCCGGAGCCCGCCGCGTTCCCGCACCCGCTCCGACAGGCGGAGCAGCTTTTCCGGGATGCCGGTTTCCAGCGGGACCTTGGTCAGAAATTCGAGATAGTCTATCTCTTTGGTAAAGCCGTAGCGTTCGAGAAACTGCGGGTAGTAAGGGAAGTTGTAGACCCCGGCGATGGTTGCCAGCTTGTCGAACCCTTCCACCAGCATTCCCTCGGGGTCGAGGTCGGTGAAACCCAGCGGCCCGGTGATCGTGGTCATGCCGCGCTCCTGTCCCCAGGACAGGGCGGCATCGAACAGCGCCGCGGCCACTTCGTAGTCCTCGACCGATTCAAACCAGCCGAAGCGCAAATTGGCGGTCTGGTACTTCTGGTTGGCGGCGTGACTGATGATGGCCGCGATTCTACCCACCGGCTGCTGGCCTTTGCGGGCGATGAAGAAACGGGCTTCGGCGGTTTCGAAGGCAGGGTTGCGGCTTTTGTCGAACGTTTCCAGCTCGTCCCGAATCAGCGGAGGTACCCAGAAAGGGGATTCGCGGTACAGGGAGAACGGTATCCGGACAAACTCCAGCATCTCGTTGCGGGTGGTTGCGGGGGAAACAGACACAGTCATGACGGCCACCTCCGGGTGGCCATTATAGCAAATGCAGGCCGCAAAGGCCAGAAGAGGGCGAGTGTCAATCCTTGCTGGCGATGCGAATCGATCCGTTCACGGTACGGACCCCGATCGGGTGGATCCCATTGCCCACCTTGCCCTGGAAGTGCTGTCCGACGACCGCTTTCTCGACTTTGACGGGGAAATCGAGGTCGACCTGGCCATGGACCGTTTCGCCGCTCAGGGTGAAGTCGGACTGTCGGTC
>CAZTNO010000242.1:0-4514 GCA_964614865.1 uncultured Clostridia bacterium | reverse complement strand
AGACGCCGGTCTGCATCCCCTTGGCCTCGTCGAGCAGCCGCCGGTATTCGACCAGGCTCATGTCCAGCGAAGCGGCCACCTCCTCTTCCTGAGGCGGACGGCCCAGACGCTTTTCCAGGGCGAGCAGGGCGCCCTCGACGTCCTTGATCTTCTGCCGGTGCGATCGCGAGGCCCAGTCCAGATCCCGCAATTCGTCGAGGATGGCCCCCCTGACCCGCACCGAAGCGTAGGTGGCGAACTTGACCCCCTTGCCGGGGTCGAACCGTCGGGCCGCGTCGATCAGCCCGATCACTCCGCTGTGGATCAGGTCGTTCAATTCGATTCCGGCCGGAAGCCGGGAGGCGATTTTCAGGGCGATGATCTTGACCAGGGGCAAGTGCTCCTCGATCAACCGCCTGCTTTCGCTCTCGGTCATTTCCTTGCTGCCGCCTCCGTTTTTCTGCCCACCCGCTGATAGAGCCGGTTTTGCAGGGTCCGGGCCAACTTGACGAAATCTCGGCTGGCCGGGCACTGCGGAGATTGTTCGAGCACCGGGCGCTGGGCGCGCACCGCGGCGGTCACGCTCGCATCCCGCTGCACCGATCCCAGGTAGTCGAGCGATTTGCCGAGAAACTTCTGGGTGGCCCGCGACAGTTTCAGATAGATCTCAGCTGCCTCCTCCTCGCCGGAGACGAAATTGGCCACCACCGAAAAGGGCTTTAGCGGATCGATTTCGCCGACCACCTTGACCACCGCATAGGCGTCGACAATCGAGGTGGGCTCGCTGGACACCACCAGGAAGACCTCGTCGGCCGACAGCAACAACGAGATCACGTTGTCGGAGATGCCTGCTGCGGTGTCGATGATGAGCAGGTCGACCAGTTTTTCCAACTTGCGCAACTCGCGGAACAGCACCGTTTCCTGGCGCGGGGCCAGGTGGGTGAGCGACTGGATGCCCGAGGTCGCAGGGATGATGTAGAGGCCGTTGCGCTGCACCAGGATATCCTCGAGCCCGGCCCGTTCCTCCAGCAAGTCGTTGATGTCCCTTCCGGGGTCGATGCCGAGCATGATGTCGATGTTGCCAAGGCCGAAATCGGCGTCCAGGATGCCGACCCGCACGTTCTTCCGGGCCAGGGCCACGCCCAGGTTGAGCACGACGTTGGTCTTGCCCACCCCGCCCTTGCCCGAGGAGATGGCGATGGTGCGCAGGCGTCCGCCCTGGGCATTCCAGGCGCGGTTGAGTTGCAGCAGATCGACGGCCTGGTTCATGCGGCATCTCCTTGGCGGCCCTCGTCGAGCACCAGCCGGGCGAACCGCCCCGCTCCCGCCACCTCGATGTCCTCGGGCACCCGCTGCCCGGTGGTGAAGTAGGATGCGGGCAGTTCACTACGGGCCTTCAGGGTGAAGATCCCCCCGTAGGAAAACGTCTCGTCGAGTTTGCTGAAGATCAGCTTGTCGGCCTCCACCGGGGCGAAGGCCTCGAGCACCGCCTCGGCGTCCCGCCCCTTGAGGGTGGCCGGGATGACCAGGTGGACCTCGCGCTCTTCCCGGGAAATCGAGGAGACGAGGGCGGCGACTTCGCCGATCCCCTCGCGGTCCCGGGCCCCCCGACCGGTGGTGTCGACCAGCACCAGATCCATGTCGGTGAGCCGGGAGAGCCGGTAGTGCAGGTCTTCTTGGGTATAGACGGTGTAGCAGGGGACGTTGAGCAGCCGGGCGTAGGTTGCCAGGTGGGCTTCGGCACCGATGCGGAACGAATCGAGGGTGATGAGCGCCACCCTCTTGCCGACGATCAGGCGGAAGTAGGAGGCCAGTTTGGCCAGGGTGGTGGTCTTGCCTGCCCCGGTGGGGCCGACGAAAGCGACCACCCGCCGCTTTCCGGGAATCAGTTTGATCGGCGCAGAGCCGGTCACCGAGGCCAGCAGGATGTGGAAGAGGTTCTTGCGCAATTGCTCGCGGTCGTTCAGGTCGGTGGGGGCGGTCGACACCTGCAAGGTCTGGGTCAGGCGCCGGGCCAGGGCGGGATCCACCCCCTGGTCCACCAGCCCACGATAGCTTTCGGCAAAGGGGCCGCGAAACTCCTCGCCCTCGCCGTCACGATCCCGGCCGATCCGCCGCAGCATCGAGCGCAAATCGTCGATTTCCTGACGCAGGGGGCGGATCTCGTCGCGAATCCCCGACAGGTCGAGGGGGGGGTGGCCCCGGTGGGGGTCGCCCTCGTTTCGCCCGCAGGTTCCGTCGTCGGAGCGTACTTTTTGGCCAGCAGGGCGGCAGAGATCCCCCCGGCAGGCGACCCGGGGGAGGCTTCCACCGCGGCGGTCACCTCGATCATCTCGACGGGTGCAAGGCCCACCGCCCCCCGCTGGGTGATCTTCTTCTGAGACAGGATGTAGGCGTCACCGCCCAGATCACGCTTGATCAGCGACAGGGCTTCATCGATGCTGCGCACCTGGTACTTTTTGATCTTCATTCAATGACTCCTAGCGAAACGATTTTCACGTAGTTGGGCACTTCGGCAGCCGACAGCAACACCAGTTCGGGCATGAAACGCTCGGTGAGCTGGCGCAGGTGGGGGCGGACCAGCGAGGAGCAAAGCAGAACCGGCTGCACCCGGATGCCGGAGCGTTCCACCGTATTCTTGACCTTGAGGATGATCTTCTGCGCTTCCTCGGGCTGGATGACCAGCTGGTCGATCCCCTGGATGCGCTCGATCTTGCTGGCCAGCTGGGTTTCGATCCCGCCGCCGAGCACCAGCAGGGGGAGATCGCCCTGGGGGGTGACGTAGGGCTTGACCAGCGACCGGGACAAGGCCTGGCGCACCATCTCGGTGAGTTGGCTCAGGTCCTTGACCAGCGGCGCGTAGTCGGCCAGGGTCTCCAGGATGGTGCGCAGGTCGAAGACCGACACCCTCTCCCGCAACAGGTTGTGCAACACCTTCTGCACCGCCCCCAGCGACATGATGCCGGGGATCAGCTCCTCGACCACCTTGGGGCTGGCGGTGGCCAGGTTGTCGATCAGGTGCTGGGTCTCCTGGCGGCCGAGCAGGTCGCTGGCGTTGGCCTTGATCACCTCGGTGAGGTGGGTGGAGATGACAGTGGCCGGGTCGACCAGGGTGTAGCCGAGGAACTGGGCGTGCTCGCGCTCCTCTTCGGCGATCCAGTGGGCGGGCAATCCGAACGCCGGTTCGACGGTCTCGATCCCCTTGAGTTTCTCGGTCACGGCGCCCGGGTTGATGGCCAGGAAGTGGCTGGGCATGACTTCGCCTTTGGCCACCGCGATCCCCTTGATCATGACCGCATACTCGCGCGACCCGAGTTGCAGGTTGTCACGGATGCGCACCGGCGGGATGATCAACCCCAGATCGAGGGCCAGCTGCTTGCGCATCGACTTGATCCGCCCCAGCAGCGAGCCCCCGGCCGCGTTGTCGACCAGCTGGATCAGCGAGTAACCGATCTCGACTCCGAGCAAGTCCACCTTCAGCAGGGCCTCGATCTTTTCGGGCGGAGGCGCCACCTTCTCCTTCTCCACGGCCTCCGCGGCAGCAGCTTCCCCCTTCTGGAACCGGGTCACCTGGGTGGAGAGGAAGATGTATCCTCCGGCGATCAAAAAAAACGAGAATTTGGGCAAGCCGGGAACCAGCCCCAGCGCCGCGACGCCGATACCTGCCAGCATCATGGGGCGGGGATTGAAGATCGTCTGCTCGGCGATGTCGTCGCCCAGGGTGTTTTTCGAAGAGGCCCGGGTGGCCACGATACCTGCCGACACGGTGACCAGCAAGGAGGGGATGGCCCCCATCAACCCGTCGCCGATGGTCAGGATGGTAAAGCTCTGGGCGGCCGTGGCGAAGTCCATCCCTTTCTGGAACACGCCGACGAGCAGGCCGCCGACGATGTTGACCAGGGTGATGATGATGGCGATCTTGGGTTCATGGGCGGTGAACTTGATGGCGCCGTCCATGGTGCCGAAGAACTCCGATTCGGCTTCGAGCCGGTTCCTCCGGGAAATGGCCTCGGCCTCGGTGATCAGGCCGGCGTTCAAATCGGCGTCGATCGAGAGCTGCTTGCCCGGCATCTTGTCCAGGGTGAAACGGGCCATCACCTCCGACGCGCGGTTGGCGCCCTGGGCGACGACGATGAACTGGATGGCGATGATGATGATGAAGACCACGATACCGATCAGGTAGCTCCCCCCGACCACGAACTGCCCGAAAGCGCCGATCACCTTGCCCGCGGCGTATGCCCCCTCGTCGCCATGCAGAAGGATCAGGCGGGTCGAGGAGATGTTCAGGGCAAGGCGGTACAGCGAAGAGAGGAGCAGGATGGTCGGGTAGGTGGAAAAATCGACCGGATCCTTCAAGTAGGTGGTGATCAGCAGGACGGTCAGCCCGAACATGATGCTGAACGCGTAGAAGAGGTCCAGCACGAATGGGGGGAGCGGGACCAGGATCAGAACGACGATGGTCAGGATGGCGACCGGGGCCAGCAGGTGCCCCTGGCTCTTCAACCGCAACATCAGGGCGTCGGCGGCCATCAGCT
>CAZTNO010000241.1:0-4546 GCA_964614865.1 uncultured Clostridia bacterium | reverse complement strand
GGATCGAGGTATCTATTCATGATCTCCTTGGATAAAAAGGTTTTTCCAACCTGTCTTGGGCCCGAGATGAAAACCATTTTCTGTGCCAGGTCGGCAACAACGTGGTTCGAAATGAATCGCTGCATAGCGACCATTTCGCACAACCTTGCACAAAAGTCAAGACTTTCATGCAAACCGCTGCCCTTTGGTCGCAACCGGGACGCGCCGCCCCCCGGCTTATCTCTTTTTGGGGAAGCGATCTTCCAGCTGGCGGCCCCGTTCGAGGTGGCGGCGGGCCGTGGCGCGATCGCCCCGGAAACTGCTGATATCTGCCAGGATGTAGTGGCCCAGCGCGGTGTAGCGGTCGGGCGGCTTGATCGCCACCCCCCGCTCGCAGAGCCGCACCGCCTCGTCGAGATCGAGCCTGCGGTCGAACAGATGCTTGGCCAGCATGAACAGCGGGATGTTGAAGCGCGGATTGCCCTCGGCCGCCTGGCGGTAGAAGGGGGCCGCCTCGTCGCCCCTGCCCCGGGCGCGCAGCAACTCGGCCAGGTTGTAGGCGGCCTGGAACGCCTGCGGGGCCAGGGCCAACTCCTGGCGGTACTCGGCCTCGGCCTCGGCGGGGCGCCCGGCAGCCTCGGCCAGCAGCGCCAGGTCGAAGTGGGTGCGCTTCTGGGCGGGGCTCACGGTGGCCGCCTGACGGTAGGCCGCCCCCGCCTTTTCGTAGTCCCGACGCAGGAAGTACACCTCGCCGATGCGGTTCCAGGCCCGCGAGAGCATCGGGTCGAGGGCCACCGCCCGCTCGAAGGATGGCAGGGCGCCGGGATAGTCTTTGCGCAGGAAGCGCGCCTCGCCGAGCTCGAAATGCAGCATGGCGTCCTGGGGAAACACCTTCATGAACCCGCGGATTTCGCTTTCCAGTTTGCCGATATCGCCCAGGTTCTTCAGGGTGTTGAGCAGGTTGAGCATGGCGAAGTTGTAGTCGGGACGGAGCTCGAGGACTTTGCGGTAGCTGTCCAGGGCGGCCGAGAAACGTTGCTGCTTGTAGAGGAGGTTGCCGCGCAACAGGTGGGCGTCGACCACCCCGTCGTCGGCGGCCAGCAGTTTCTCCACCAGGGCCAGCGCCTCCGGGAGCCGGTCTTCGCCCGACAGGGCCTTGGCCCGGGTCAGGTCGACGTAGATTTCGAGTTTGGCTTTGGGATCGATCCGCGAGGTTTGCCCGCGGGTGTCGACCGGACCGGTCAGGTAGCCCAAGGCGGCGAGTTTGTCCATCGATTCCCGGTCTTCTTCGCGAAAGGTCACCGGAGCCAGGGCGCCCCGCTCCATGCGGGCGAGCTGGGCAGCCAGCCCCTCCCGCTCCTGCTTGGCGGCGACCGCCCGCTTCCAGAAGAGGTTGTCGCCCTCCTTGCGGTCGTCCGGCCAGCGATACAGCTCGGGTTGCGGGGCGTCAATGATCTTCCAGTCGCCGCGGTACCTGCCTTTGAGCTCGGCCCAGCCGAAGTGCAGGCGCGGGTACCAGCTTTCGGTGTAGGCCGACTGGAAGCCCGCGTCGCCTTTGCCCAGCAGCAGCGGCACCATCGACTGGCCCTGGTTTCCTTGGGGGATGGGCAACTTCAGCGCATCGAGGAGGGTAGGCAGCAGGTCGGCGTGTTCCACCGGCGGGTCGATCCGTTTCACCGGAAAGGGGAAGGGTGCACGCACGATCAGCGGCACGTGCACCGCGGAATCGTAGATGAAGTAGCCGTGGGTCTCCTCGCCGTGTTCGCCCAGCATCTCGCCGTGATCGCCGGTCACCACCACCAGCAGGCGATCCCACAACCCCTGCCGGCGCAGGAAATCGAAGAAACTCCCCAGTTCCCGATCGACCGAGGCCACCTCGCCGGCGTAGGGACGATGGCGGTAAAGGGCATCAAACGGGGGGGGAGGCTTGTAGGGGGCATGGGGATCGTACAGGTGAATCCAGGAGAAGAAGGGGCGATCGCCGATCCCCGCCAACCATCCCCGGGCTTCGGTCAACACCTCGGAGGCGGGGCGCTGGATGCTGGACAAGGAGAGATCGGGGCTGCGGTTCAGGTCGAAGCGGTCGCCGTAGTGGTCGAAGCCCCGGGCCAGCCCCCACTTGGAGTGCAGCACGTAGGCGGCGACAAACGCCGAGGTCGCGTAGCCGCGTTCCCGGAACACCTCGGGAAGCAGGCGCAGCGTCTTGGGTACGACAAAGCCACCGTTGTCGCGCACCTGATGGTAGGGCGGGTAGGTGCCCGACAACAGGGTGGTATGGGCGGGCAGGGTCAGGGGCGTCTGGCTGTAGCAGCGGGAAAAGAGGACCCCTTCGGTCGCCAGGCGGTCGAGTGCCGGCGTGGCCGGGGCCGTATCGGCGTAGCAGCCCAGGTGGTCGGCGCGCAGGGTGTCGATGGTAATGAGCAGCACGCTGAGTCCTGGCAGGCGGCGCTCGGCGTTGCCGGCGCGCAGGCGGGGACCCAGCAGCAGGGCGAGGGCCAGGAGGCCGAGCAGGACGGCGAGGAGGATGGCCCAAGCCAGACGGGAGCGCAGGAGACGGCCCAGAGGCGACAAGGAAGGCTGCTGGGGAACCCGGGGCATGGGGGCATCATACGGGAAGCCGGTCGAGGCTGTCAACCCGGAGCCACTCGCATCTCCCCCACCCTGCCGCGATTGCCTGGTTTCCCTATCTGTGGTATACCAGGGGCATCCGCCCTGGAGTCTACCACCTATGATCCTGTCCAGCCACTTCCCGCGACGTCCGACCCGCCTTTTCCAGGCAACCGCCCTGTTCCTGCTGGCCGCCCTGCTGCTTCCCGGCACGTCGCTCGACCTGGCCGCGCAGGAGGCCGAGCCGACCGAAGAGGCCCCGGTTGCAGCACCCACCCGGAGCCCGGGACTCTTTGCCGGCGTACTCAAGGACCAGGGCGAAATCTGGAGCAGCCCGACCCGGCTGAAATGGAAACACGCCGCCCTGTGGGGCGGGGTGGCCGTGGCCACCGTGCTGTTGATCAAGAACGACGAGGCGATCTACAAGAACTTCACCCGCATGCACGACGAACACAAGTGGGTTCGGGATGCCAGCCCGGTGTTCACCCAGTTCGGCGAATTCTGGGTACCCTACGGCATCGCCGGGAGCTTCTGCCTCGCTGGCCTGGTCTTCCGCGACGAGTACACCGTCACCACCGGCAGCCTGGCCTTTCAGGCGATGCTGCACAGCGGTCTGGTGATCCAGGTGGTCAAACACCTGGCCGGCCGCCGCCGCCCGTTCGTGGGAAACGGCCAGGACTACTGGTATGGCCCCAAAGCCATGTTCCGCCGCTACAACGAAGAGGGCTTCTCTCACTACGACTCGTTCGCCTCGGGCCACACCATCACCGCCTGGAGCCTGGCCACCGTCATCGCCAGCAGGTATCCCCACAGCTTCCTGATCGGAGCGCTGAGCTACACGACCGCCACCCTGTGCGGCCTCTCCCGGGTCACGGAGAAGGACCACTGGCTTTCCGATGTCCTGGTAGGAGCGGCCATGGGGTACGCCATCGGCCGACTGGTGGTGCGCAACCACAACCGCCGGTTGCAGGTGATCCCCCAGCTCGATGGCCGCTCGGTAGCCGTCGGTCTGAACTACCGGCTGGACTGAGCCGCGCCGGCGGCGATTCTTTTTCGGGACCAGGGGATGACTTCTGGTATAATGCCCGCACCATGGACCGTAGCGATGAAATCCTGGACGCGATTCGGGACTTGATCCGGGACGCCGACAACCACTCCGACCTCGAGTTTCGCCTGACCATGGAGAAGATGGCCAGCCAGGGGGGGAACCCCGCCCGCAAGGAGATCATCCAGACAGTCACCGCGCCGGCCACCCCCCAGCGCACCCGCTTCAACCTCATCCGGGTGGCCAGCTACCTGCGCTCCCCTTCCTTCATCACCCCGCTGCAACAGCTGATCGACTCCGACCCCGACATCAACATCAAGATCGCCGCCATCGTCTGTATCGCCAAGTACAACGACAAACGGGCAGTGGAGGTGTTGCAACGGGCACTGGACCGGGTGACCAATCCGGCCCTGCAGACGCTGATCGCCGGCGAAATCAACAAGATCCGGCAGAACAACCCGCTGATCGCCCTGATGCCCAAGTTCAACCGCGGCTCCCACAACCGGGAAACGTTCATGATCGTGGTCAAGATATTCGCCAAGATCCTGACCGCCGCCGACGCCAAGGTCTTCATCCCTTACCTGCGCAATCCCGACCCGCTGATCGTGCAGGGGGCGTTCCAGATCCTGTGCCAGCGGGGAGACGAAGCGGTGATGTACTTCGTCCTCGACACCTGCAAGACCGGGGTGCGGGGCATGACCGGTATGCCGCCCCCCGAAACCACCGTCCTCTTCTTTCTCGAGCAATTCGCCGTTTTTTTCCGGCGGGTCCCGCAAATCATCGGCCCGGCCCGCCCCTTCATCAGTGAACTGGCGGCCCACGCCGGCCCGGTGGTCGCCGCCCGCGCCCGCGAAATGCTGGCCAGGGCACCGGCGTAATAACCCCCCAAAAAAACTTTCCGGCGCCCCCGCAGCG
>CAZTNO010000240.1:0-4558 GCA_964614865.1 uncultured Clostridia bacterium | reverse complement strand
CCTGTACGCCCCCGAGCACGGCTTGGCCGGCACGGCCCAGGCGGGCGAGGCCGCCCGCGGGCGCAGCGATTGGGCGACCGGACTGCCCATCGTCAGCCTGTACCGCGATCCACCGCCGGTGGCGGCGGGGCGCACCCTGGACGAGGCGATGCGCGACTTCGACCTGCGCCTCGACGGTAAGGGCCCCGACCCCGGGGATTTCTCCGGCCTCGACGGGTTGCTGGTCGACTTGCAGGACGTCGGCACCCGCATTTACACCTACGCCGCGACCATGATCCTGTGCCTGTCCGCCTGCGCCCGGGCGGGACTGCCGGTCTGGGTGCTCGATCGCCCCAACCCCCTGGGCGGGACGCTCGCCGAGGGGCCGCTGCTCGACTTCCCGACCCAAGCCTCTTATCTCGGCATGGCCCCGCTGCCGCTGCGGCACGGGCTGACCCTGGGCGAAATCGCCGGCTTTGTGAACGGCCGTTTCGGCTATCCCGCAGCCGAGTTGACCGTGGTGCCGATGACCGGGTGGCGCCGGGAGATGACCTGGCAAGAGACCTTTCTGCCCTGGGTGATGCCTTCCCCCAACATGCCGACCGAGGATACGGCCGCGGTCTATCCCGGCCAGGTGCTGCTCGAAGGGACCAACCTGTCGGAGGGGCGCGGCACCACCCGTCCGTTCGAATTGCTGGGCGCCCCGTGGCTCGACGGGGTCGCGCTGGCGGGCGATCTCCGGCTCCTGGAACTGCCCGGGGTCGGTTTCCGCCCGGTGGTCTTCCGCCCGGCCTTCTCCAAGTTCGCCGGCCAGGACTGCGCGGGAATCCAGCTGCACGTGCTCGACCGCAGGAGCTACCGGCCGGTGGCCACCGCGGTCGCCGTGCTGGCCAGCGTAATCGCCCGTCACCCCGGCGAGATGCGCTTCCACGAGACCTACTTCGACCGCCTGGCCGGGAGCGACTCGCTGCGCCGCGACCTGCTGGCGGGAGTCGCTGCCGGGGAGATCGCGGCTGGCTGGACCGGGGCGATCGAACGCTTCCAGGCGGAATTTGCGCCGTTTCGCCTTTACTGACCCCGGAGTTTTCCCGATCGTGGAACCCGAAAGGCCGGCGCCCCGTAGTAGAATCATGGAAAACGGCACCATCCTCTCCCTGACCGACGTCGGCTTCACCTATCCCAAGGGGCCTCGCGTGCTCGAAGGGTTCTCTTTGGAACTCGGCGAGGGGGTTTTCGGCCTGCTGGGGCCCAACGGCGCGGGCAAGACCACCCTGATGAAACTGCTGCTGGGCTTCCTCAAGCCCTCGACCGGGCACGGCACGGTCTTCGGCGTCGACATCGCCGCAGAGCCGCTCGAAGTGCGCCGGAGAATCGGCTTCATGCCCGAGAGCGACTGCCTGATCCCCGGCTTCGACGCTGTCAACTTCACCGCCTACGTCGGGCAGCTCAGCGGCATGCCGCGGGGCGAGGCCATGCGCCGGGCCCACGATGTCCTCTACTACGTCGGCCTCGAGGAGTCCCGCTACCGGCGGGTGGAAACCTACTCCACCGGCATGAAGCAGCGACTCAAGCTCGCCGCCGCCCTGGTCCACGACCCCCGCCTGCTCCTCCTCGACGAGCCCACCTCGGGGCTCGACCCGGGCGGACGGCGGGAGATGCTCGCCCTGATCCAGGACATCGCCCGCCGCGGCACCATGAACATCGTCTTCTCCACCCACCTGCTGCCCGACGTCGAGGAGACCTGCCGCGAGGTGGTGATTTTGGACGGCGGGCGGATCGTGGCCCGCCATTCGATCGACGCCTTTCGTCAGGAGAGCGAGGTGGCGGTGGAAGTGGGGGTGGTCGGCGACCCTGCCCCTTTCCTCGAGTTGCTGCGTGGGCGGGATTGTCGCATCGAGGAGGGGGAGCGGGGCACGTTCCTGGTGGGCTTGCCCGCCGATCTGCCGGTGGGGGCGCTGTTTGCCCTGGCACGCCAGGCGGAGCGGCCGCTGCGCCACCTGCGCCCGGTGCGCTCCACCTTGGAACAGGCCTTCCTATTGGCTGTGGGAGAACCCGCATGATACTCCGTGAACAAGGGTACGCGCGCTGGGAGGGAGAGCTTCGCACCGGCGGGGCCTGGAAGCCGATCTTTTTTGCCGGCATCCGCAGCATCTGGAAGAGGCGTTTTGCCAAGGCGGTCCTGGCGGCCAACGTGATCCCCTTCCTGTTCTACCTCGGCGCCCTCTACGTCGCCACCAAGCCCGAGCTCAAGATGTTCACCCACCTGGTGCGCCTCCTCTCCTCCGACAGCGCCTTCTTCCACTCTTTCTACACCAACGGGTTCTCCTACTTCTGGCTGCTCGTGCTGTGCATTTTTGGCGGTGCCGACCTGATCGCCGGCGACCTCCGCCACCACGCCCTGACCCTCTACTTCTCCCGGCCCGTTTCCCCCCTCCAGTACCTGATGGGCAAGTTCGCCGTGATCGCCTTCTACCCCCTGCTGTTCACCCTGGGCACCGGGCTGCTGCTGGTGGGGTTCAAGGGGCTCTTTACCGGCCACTGGCCAGTGTCGTTCCCGGTGCTTTTCGGCGTCGTGGCCATGTCGCTGATGGTCACCCTGTTCTATTCGGCGATGACCCTGTTCTTTTCCACCCTTTCCAGCAACGTCCGGCTGGTGTCGATCCTGATCTTCTTCCTCTTCCCGCTGACCCAGACCATCGGCCAGGCGGCCAAGGCACTCAGCGGCAATCCTTACTTCCTGCTCTGCTCGCTGCAGACGAACATGCCCCAGGTGGGGGCGCTGGTTTTTGCCCAGAAGCCCGCCGCTCCGTTCCCCCCGGTCCTCTCGCTGCTGGTCATGGCGGGCCTTGTGCTCTGCTTTGCCTTGTTCGTGGGCTGGCGGACCCGCCATCTCCAGGAGGCCCAATGACCCCGATCCTGCAGGCGGAGAAGCTGTCGAAATGGTACGGCTCGGTGCTCGGCATCAGCGAGGTGTCGCTAACGGTGTCGGGCGGCATCCACGGCCTGCTCGGGCCCAACGGTGCCGGCAAGTCGACCTTCCTGAAGCTGGCCTCGGGCCAGTTGCGGCCGAGTCTGGGGTCGATCCGGGTGTTCGGTGAAAACGCCTTCGGCAACCCCGGGTTGTTCCGGAAGATGGGGTTTTGTCCCGAAGTCGACAGTTTTTACCTGGAACTGTCGGGTGCCGAGTTTATCCGGGCGCTGGCCAAACTTCACGGTTTTACCGGCGCCGAGCTTTGCCGACGCACCGATGAGGCGCTCGAGCGGGTCGGTCTGACCGAGGCCGCGGGTCGCCGGGTGCGGGCCTACAGCTACGGCATGCGCCAGCGGTTGCGGCTGGCCGGGGCGGCGATCCACGACCCCGAGTTCCTGCTGCTCGACGAACCCCTGCGCGGCATCGACCCCCTGTGGCGCATCCGCATCGTGCGCTGGATCCGCGAGTATGCCGCCGCCGGCCGGACGGTGATCGTCTCCTCCCACATCCTGCCCGAAATCGAATCGATGACCGGGCAGATCATCCTGATCCACCAGGGCAAGATCTTCGCCGAGGGGGATGTGAATTCGATCCGCGGCATGATCGATGCCCATCCCCACCAGATCCGCCTGCGCGGCAGCCAGGTGCGCCGGGTGGCGGGAGAACTGCTCGGCAGCGACCTGGTGGTCAGCGTCGAGATCGACGACAGCAAATCCATGGCGGTGTTCCAGACCCGCCACCGCGATCGCTTTTTCGCCCAACTCACCGCCCTGGCGGCCGATCACCCCGACTGGCTGGATGGGCTGGAGGCCGCCGACGACAACCTGCAGGCGGTGTTCGACTACCTGGTCGGGAGATGAGCATGCCCCTGGGAAAATCCTTGGTCGTCGTTTTTTCGCTGGCCCGGACCCTGCTGCTTCGCAACCGGCGGGTCTACGCCTTTGCCGGCGCCCTGCTGTTGCCTTTCGTGTTGTTGCTGCTGGGGAAAATCACCGCCCCGGGCACCGAGGGCAGCTGGGCCGTTTCCCTCACCCAGTCGCTCTACTTCCAGCTGCTGATCCCGGTGATGAGCCTGGTCATGGGGTCCGACATCGTGGCCAGCGAGATCGACCAGCGCACCCTGGTCTACCTGGTCACCACCCCGACCCCCCGGGGGGTGATCCTGGTCGGCAAGTTCTGCGCCTTCCTGCTGGTCGCCGGAGCTCCCACCGCCCTGGCCCTATTCCTGTGGTCACTGCTGGGCGGTGCAGCGGCGGGGGGCGGGGTGATCGCCGCACTGGAGCTGGCGGGCATCGCGGTGCTGGCCCTCCTGGCCTACGGGGGGCTGTTCACCCTGCTGGGCAGCATCCTGCGCCGGGCCATCCTGACCGGCATCGCCTTCGTGTTCGGCTGGGAGGGCGTCGTGCAGTACTTTCCCGGGGTCACCCAGAAATTCACCGTGATCCACTGGGTGAAGTCGCTGCTGCCGCCGCTGCCCACCTCCGACTCCTTTCTGATCTGGCATCTGGAGCCGTCGCCCCGCGGGGTGTCGGTGCTGGTGCTGCTGTTGCTGGGGCTCCTCACCGTGGCCTCGGCAACGGTCATCTTTTCCCGGCGCGAGTATCCCCA
>CAZTNO010000239.1:0-4597 GCA_964614865.1 uncultured Clostridia bacterium | reverse complement strand
CGGGGGCGGCCGGGGGGGCCCCCCCCCCCGCCGGGGGCCGGGGGCGGGGGGGCCAGGGTCATCAGCCCGGTGATGCGGACCCGCTGCAAACCAGCCAGCACCGGAAGGATTCCGGCTACCTGTTCCGGCGAAAAACCCGATTTGCTCGCCTCGCCTCCGCTGTTGATCTCCAGGAAAACGTCGACCGGACGGGCGGCCCTGCGCTCGATGGCCATAAGTGCGGGCAAGGACCCGACCGACTGGATCAAGTCGAACTCGGCCAGGATCCGGCCGATCTTGTTGGTTTGCAGGGTGCCGATAAAGTGCCAGGCGACACTGGTCCCGGGCAGGGCCTGGCGGTGGAGCAACCCCTCTTGCAGGCGGTTTTCGCCCAGGACCGTCACCCCCGCCGCCACGGCTTGGGCGATCCGGTCGCTGGATTGTCCTTTGCAAACCCCCACCAGGGTGACCTCTTCGACGGGGCGGCCTGCCCGGGCGCAGGCCGAGGCGATCGCCTGGCGGATTTTTTGGGTTCGCTCGGCGATAGCGTTCATTCGTTTTTCAATGGCTCCTGACGGTTGCGGTAGCCCCGATAGAACCCCCACAAGGCGAACAGGGCGCTGATGGCCATGCCATTCCAGCCGATGAAATGGGAGTAGAAGAAAAAGGTGCCCATGAAGAGGATGAAGAAGAGGATGCCGAGACCTTGCATCCCCTTGCCCTTGCGCGGGTTGGCCACGATGCGGGAGTCGTCCGGGGAGAGGGCCTGGCCGCAATTGCCGCACAGGGTGTAGCTGGGGTCGAATTCCTGGGTGCGGCCGCAGAAAGAGCACTGCACCTGCGATGGCAGAACCGTTGTCGACGCAGGGGGTTTTGGGGGAGCCGCGGGAACGGTTGCTGGTGCGGACACAGTTTCGGTCATGGTTTGTTGTCTCCCCGAAGGGCTGTCATTATACCCCAGTTGCCGGCGAGTTGCAAAAAGGCGGAGCGGCCCTGGGGATCGGGAAAAACCCGAAGGGGGGGTCGGGATTTTCCTGATTGTGTTGCCGGAATGGTCCTGACAAGATGGCGTCCTGTTCCGGGCAAGGGATGGCGGATCGAAGGTGGGGTTTTTTTGAAACGGGCAATTGGGAGGGGGCGTGGTGCCCTCTGGGCAGGTGTCCATGACCGAGCATCGGGTCCAGCCTCGTTTTTCCTTGAGCAAGCGATGGGTGGGGCGCTTCAGCACTTTCCAGCACTTTCTGATCGAGGATTTCGGTCTGGAGGGTCTGCGGGTGCGCAGCAACTATTCGGCCCCCTGCGGTTCCCGCTGTCGGGTTTTCCTTAACTGTCGCGGCAACTGGAAAGAGTTCGAGGTCGAGGTGGTGCGGGTCCAGTTGACCGGTTTCTGTGACCGGGAAGACGAGGTGTTTCGCCCCGGCCCCCTGTATTCCATCGCTTTGCACTTCCTGGCGCTGGACGGCCCCTGTCGCGATCACCTGATCCACCTGGTGGAGGACGATTACTCCTCTTTTCCCGAGGGGGAAGGGCTGACTTCGTTCACCCTCGTCCACCCGGTGATGATCCCGGAGCGAGCCTTGGCAGAAAAAAAGAAGATCCTGATTGCCGACGACGAGGAGTGTATTCGCGACATGTTGACCGAATTGCTGCAAGGGCAGGGGTTCGAGGTGATCCAGGCAGAGGATGGCGAGGTCGCCTGCCAGCAGTTCGCCACCCATCAAAAGGAAATTCGCCTGGTCACCCTCGATATCGACATGCCCCGCCTCGACGGCTATCAGGCCTACCGGCGCATTCGCCAGCTCGACCCCGAGGTGAGGATCCTGTTCATCTCGGGGGCCATCCGTTTCCCCCGGCAGCAGATCGACGATGCCGACTGGATGGACAAGCCCTTCCCGATCGATTCGCTGCTCCACTACGTGGGCCACGTCGGCGAGCGCATCCACTGACCTGCCCGCAGCGGGAAAACGGCCCAGGACCCCCGCAGTACGGACCGATCCTCCCAGGAGCGGAAGCGGTTCTGCTGTTGACGGCGAGGGACCTCTTCATGTACCATAGCGGCGATGATCGCCTTCACCATCGCCGGTTGGTCCGGCATCGGCAAGACGACCCTGATCGAACGGCTGATCGAAGGTTTCCGGGCCCGGGGCCTGCGGGTGGCCGCAGTCAAGAAGGTGCCTCACGGAGCCGACCTCGAGCCGCAGGGCAAGGATACTGCCCGCTTTCGCCGGGCGGGGGCCGCCCCGGTGTTCGCCTTCGGAGCCGGAGAATTGCTTGCCAGCGAGCCTGTTGCCTCTGTCGAGGAAGGGTGGAGGCGGGTGCTGGCCCGGGTGGACGGGGAAGACGTGCTGTTGCTGGAGGGTTTGATCGTGCCGGGGGTGCCGGTGATCGAGGTGGCCCAGGCGGGCTCCCCGTTGAAGATCCCCGGTGAGCGTCTGGCTGCGGTGGTCGGTGGCGAGCGGAGCGAAACGGGCCGGCCGCACTTCGCGACCGGGGCGATCGACGAACTGCTCGACTTCATGGAGGGGTACGATGGACAACCAGGTTTTATTGAAGGTGGACGGGAAGATCGTGCCGTTGAATGATTTCATCCAGAAAGCCCTGTCGGGGGTGGTCGAGGGGTTCGTGTCGGCCCTTCACGATGTCAGCGAGCACCCGCAGCGGATCGAATTGACGATTTCCAAGAAATAATCAACAGGAGGCAGCCCCAGTGAGCGAAAACTGCGGGGTACAACCATGAAACACCTCAAGACCGATCCGGAAAAGTGTCGCGGCCATCTGCGTTGCCAGTCCGTTTGTTCGCAGCTGTACTTCAAGGAGGACAACCCTGCGAAGTCGGCGATCCGGGTGCAGCCCGCCGAGGCGGGGGGGTTTGCCATCACCGTCTGCACCCAGTGCGGCGAGTGCGTGGCCGAATGCCCGACCATGGCCCTGACCGTCTCGCCGCAGGGGGTGGTGATGCTCAACAAGACCCTGTGCATCGGCTGTCTGGCCTGCGTTGCCCGTTGCCCGATCCACGCCATGATGCACGTGCCGGGCATGCCGACGCCGTTCAAGTGCATCGCCTGCGGGGTCTGCGCCAAGGAGTGCCCCGAAAAGGCCCTCGAGATCGCCCTGTAAAGGAGGCCAGAGAAGACCATGAGTGAACAAAAACACGATATCGCCGCCCTGAAGGCCGGCCACCGGCTGCTCAAAGAGTACCGCTACGAGAAGAAACCGGTGGTGCGCGGTTACAACATGCGCACTCTGTACATCAACGTCGACACCCTGGAAATCGGCGAAAAGCCGGTTTCTGCCGAGATGAAGCAGAAGTTCGTCGGCGGCAAGGGCTTCGACCTCAAACTGATGTGGGACGCGGTCAACGAGAATACGCGCTGGGACAGCCCCGAAAACGAGATCTGTATTGCGTTTGGCCCCGTATGCGGCAACACCAGCTACCCCGGCTCGGGCAAGTCGATCGTCACCACCATCTCTCCGCAGACCGGGATTCCGATCGACTGCAACGTCGGCGGCCACTTCGGCCCCTACGCCAAGTTCTCGGGGTTCGACGCCATCGAGATCCAGGGTAAGGCCAAGGAAGAGGTGATCGTCCTGATCGACGGCAACGAAGGGCTGGTGCAGATCTTCACCGCCCCCTACGAGGAGGTCAACTCCCACATCCTGGCCGAGCAACTGCACGAGATGTTCGCCCGCAACGAACGGGAGCTGCAGCACGTCTCCACCGTGTCGGCGGGCCGCGGAGCAGAGAACACCTGGATCGGCTGCCTGAACTTCTCTTACTGGGACAAGCGGCGCAAAGGGGTGCGGCTCAAACAGGCCGGCCGCGGCGGCACCGGCACCGTGTTTCGCGACAAGAAGATCAAGGCGCTGGTGGTGAAGTTTTCCGGCCTCAACTCGGCCCTCAACCAGCCCGAGGATCTGGCCACCTTGCAGCAAACCGGCCTCAAGTTGCATAACGAGGTCATCACCCTCGACGAACAGCAGTGCAAGATGCGTTCGATCGGCACCGCCCACCTGGTCGAGATCATGAACGACTACGACCTGCTGCCGGTGAAGAACTTCCGCTACGGCCAGCACCCCGAGGCGGTCAAGTTGGCCTCCTGGGTATGGAAGGATTTCTTCACGCAAAACGTCCCCGACGGCTGCTGGTTCGGCTGCACCATGTCGTGTGCCCATGCGGTCGACAATTTCGAGCCGCGCACCGGCCCCTACCGGGGGCACAAGGTGATCGTCGACGGTCCCGAGTACGAGACTGTCGGCGGTTGCGGATCCAACCCGGCCATCTTCGATCCCCACGCGGTGGTCGAGATCAACTTCTACTGCGACACCTACGGCCTCGACACCATCTCGTTCGGCACCCTGACCGCCTTTATCATGGACTGCTACGAGAACGGCATCCTGAACAAGGAACGCACCGGTGGGCTGGAGATGACCTGGGGCAACTGGCAGGCCGCTTTGGAACTGATGCACCAGATGGCTCGCGGGGAGGGGTTTGGTTTGATCGCAGGCAAGGGGGTCAAGTACATGCAGGAGTACTTCGTCCAGGAGTACGGCGCCGACGCCCAGTTCCTGAAGGACATCGGCATGCACGGCAAGGGGCTCGAGCAGTCGGAGTACCAGT
>CAZTNO010000238.1:0-4610 GCA_964614865.1 uncultured Clostridia bacterium | reverse complement strand
CCCCCCCCCCCCCCCCCCCCCCCCCCCCCCCCCCCCCCCCCCCCCCCCCCCGGGGCCACGGGGCGGGAAAACCCGGAGGTGTTTGAACCGACCAGGCAAAAGGCCGTATAATGAACGTCCCTTCAAGGAGGATGCGATGGAAAACCTGGTTGCCGTGTTCACCAACCCCGGCCCCGCCGTGGCCCAGGCGATGGAAAAAAAGCGCTGGATCGCGGCGTTTCTGGTGGTGCTGGCTGCGGCAGCGATCTTCTCCTACGCCACCTTTCCGATCGTCAAGGTCGACCAGGCGCGGCTGATCCGCGAGTCGCCGATGGCCGACAAGATTCCCGCCGATCGGCTCGATGCCATGGACAAGTTCACCCCGGGGCAACGACTGTTCGGTTCGGTCAGCGCTGCCCTCTTCACCGGGCTTGCCCTGCTGGTCGGAACCTTCTTCGTCTATCTGTTCTACAAGCTGGGGGGAGTCGAAGGTTTGTTTGTCCAGTTTTTCGCCGCGGTCGCCACCGCCTCGCTGCTCGACGGGGTGGCCGGAGGGCTGGTCCGGACGGCATTGGTGCTGGCCAAGAAGAGCATGTTCGTGTCGACCGGCCTTGCCGCCCTCTTCCCGGCGATGCCCGTGCAGTCGATCGGATACGTGGTGCTCAGCCAGTTCGACCTGTTCACGTTCTGGTATCTGGCTGCCCTGGTGCTGGGCGTTGCCCTGTTCGCCCGGGTGCCGGTCAAGAAGAGCCTGATCTGCGTGGCCATGTACTTCGTGTTCAAACTGGCCGTCACCACCCTGTTCACCTACATCTCGATGCGCATGATGAACGTGGGCGGATAAGGCTGGCCCCCGGCAGGGCCTTGACGGCCTGCCGCCGGGTGTGCTATCTTTGCCTGCGATGATCTTTGCGGAAACCGTTCTCCCTGTCGGCTTTGCCTCCTGGCAGCGCGGCTGGTGGGCGGTCCCCTCCGCCCAGTAATTTCTCCCCACCCATCTTTTCTTTTTTTTGAGAAAACCCCTATATCAATGGAGAAATTATCATGGAACGCTTTTTTTCCCGTCATCAACGGCACCTGCCCGAGTACTTCTATAACCTGAAGGCCGATCTGGAAAACCTGCCCCCGCCGGCGCTCCATCCCGCCACCCGCCAGCCCCTGGTACCGCAAGACCTGCTCCCCCTCTTCCCGGCCGGTTTGGTAGCCCACGAGGGGAGTCTGGCCCGCCAGGTGCCGGTCCCGCCCGAGGTCCTCGCCATCATGGCCCAGTACCGGCCGACCCCGCTGGTCTACGCCTCGGAGCTGTGCCGGCGGCTGCAGACTCCGGCCCGCATCTTTTACAAGTACGAAGGGGTGAGCCCTTCGGGCAGCCACAAGACCAACACCGCCCTGGTGCAAGCCCACCTGGCCGCCGCCGAAGGGGTGGAGACCCTGGTCACCGAGACGGGGGCTGGCCAGTGGGGTAGCGCCCTGGCCCTGGCCGGGCAGGCGGTCGGGGTGAAGGTGCGGGTCTACATGGTGCGCTCGAGCTACCAGGGGAAGCCCGGTCGCCGGGCGCTGATAGAGATGGCCGGGGCCCAGGTGGCCGCCAGCCCGAGCGAGCACACCCACGCCGGGCGCATGTTTCTGGCTGTGGATCCCGATCACCCCGGCAGCCTGGGTATCGCCATCTCGGAGGCGGTCGAGGAGGCGGTGGGAAAACCGGGCGCCAAGTACGCGCTGGGTTCGGTGCTGGACAGCGTGCTGCTGCACCAGAGCGTGATCGGCCTGGAGGCGTCGAGCCAACTGGCCGAAGCGGGGGTAAACCCGGACCTGGTGGTGGGCTGTGTCGGCGGCGGTTCCAATTTCGCCGGGCTGGCCTTCCCGCTGCTGGGCAAGAATGGCCATGGGCGAGAATTCCTGGCCGTCGAACCCGCCTCCTGCCCCACCCTGACCGGTGGCGCCCTGGGCTATGACCACGGCGACAGCGCGGGGCTGACCCCCCTGCTGTTCATGCATTCGCTGGGTCGGGAGTTCATCCCGCCGGTGCTGCACGCAGGCGGGTTGCGCTATCATGGCATGGCTCCGCTGGTCTCCCATCTGGTGGCTTCGGGCCGGGTGCGGGCGGTGGCCATCGAACAGGAGCGGGTGTTTGCCGCGGCCAAGCTCTTCCTGGCCAGCGAAGGGATCATCCCCGCCCCCGAGTCGGCCCACGCCATCGCCGCCGTGATCGACGAGGCCCTGCGCTGTCGCGAGACCGGCAACAAGCGGACGATCCTGTTCAACCTTTCGGGGCACGGCATGCTCGACCTGGGGGCTTACGAGAACGGCCACGGCAAGAACGGCTGCTGACTGTCCGAAACCCGGGTCCCGGCGGGGCCTGACCTCTGCCGGGACGCCCCCCTTCTCCGGTCCAGAGATGGCCCTCTGCGTGGCTTGACACCGCTGTTGATATAATATATCTATATCTCTTGGAGGAAGCCATGCGAAAACTGTTGGTTTGCATGCCCGACTTGACGATGTCAAGGCTGCGTGCCCTGGTGCCGGATCGCAAGCGCAGCAAGTTCATCAGCGAACTCGTCGACAGGGAGCTCGATACCCGTGAGCAAGCTCTTTACGAATGCGCTCTGCGGGTCGAGAACGACCAGGCCCTGAATGCCGAGATGGCGGAGTGGGAGGGGACGGTGGGAGATGGACTTTCATGAACCACGGCGACGTCTATTGGGTGAACCTTGACCCCACGGTAGGGGCGGAGATAAAAAAGCAAAGGCCCTGTGTCGTCATCAGTTCATCCACGATCAATCGAGCCCGGCACACCGTCGTGGTGGTCCCCCTTTCCACTTCCGCCCAGCCCAACCCCCCGTTGGTCGTTGCCGTCAAATGCCTGGGAAAGTTAAACGGGGTGGTTTGCGACCAGCTCCGGGCGGTAGACAAATCCCGATTGATCGGCAGTAAGGCCGACACCCTCTCCGCCAAGGACACCCTTGCCATCGAAGAGGGCTTACGTCAGGTCCTTTGCCTCTGAACCCGTTCCGATAATCTCGAGGGCGGACGTTCTCCTGCCGTTCCGGCGCAGGTGCGTCCTCCTTGACAAGGCTGCCGGGTCAGGGTAAGATGCGGGTGTGAATCCGGACCTTTCGCTGGCCCGTTCGCTTTGCCTCGTGCACTTCCACGTGCACCACGGGCGCCCTCCGCGCGCCTAAATAGAACCTCCACCCACCCCTTTTCCCATTCATGGAGGATTCTATGCCCACATTTTTTTGCTTTTGTCCTGCTGATTCGCTGAAGATCGAGAAGACCATCCTGGAGGCCGGCAATGACGCCCCTGAAGATGGTCATCCCGAAGGGGAAGCTGCACCTGCGGGTGCTGGAACTGCTCAACGACGCGGGGCTCGGAGTGGAGAGCGACCCCCGGCTCTACGTGCCACGGGTGGCCGCCCGGGGTGTTGCCGCCAAGCTGGTCAAGCCGCAAAACATCCCGCGATTGCTCGAACTCGGTGCTCATGACCTCGGTTTCACCGGTCTGGATTGGCTGGAGGAGTCGGGGGCGGGAGTTGTCGAGTTGCTCGACCTGGGGTTCGACCCGGTCCGGATCGTGGCCGCGATTCCCGAAAAGACCTCTTTGGCCGCCCTGCGGCAACGCCCGATCGTGGCCGCCTCCGAATACGAGAACCTGGCTCGCCGTTTCCTGGACCGTCAAAAACTGCGCTACGAATTCATCCGCACCTACGGTGCCACCGAGGTGTTTCCTCCCGACGATGCCGACCTGATCGTCGACAACACCTCCTCGGGGCGGACCCTGCGGGCACATCAACTGAAGGTGGTCGAGGTGTTGCTGGAGTCGTCGACCCGGCTCGTGGCGGGGCGAGCGGCCCTGGCGGTGCCTGCCAAGCGGGAGCGGATCGAGGAGTTGGTGCTGCTGTTCCGCTCGCTGCTCGACGCCCGAAAACGGGTGATGCTGGAGATGAATGTGCCCGGCGACATGCTGGACGAGCTGGTGGCTCTCCTCCCCTGCATGCGGTCGCCCACTGTGGCCCGGCTGTTTGGCGGGCAGGGCTATTCGGTGAAGACGGCGGTTTATCGTTGTGAGGTGGCGGAGCTGCTTCCCCGGCTCAAGCGATTCGGCGCCAGCGACATCCTGGAGTACGAATTCCGCAAGGTGGTGCTCTGATGGACCCGCGCACGGTCACCCGTCAGCGGCGAACGATCCGGCTCGATCTCAACGAAAATGCCTGGGGGTGTTCGCCCCGGGCGTTGCGGGCCCTTCGTGAACTCGATGGGGAAGCCCTGGCCCGCTACCCCCGCGGCGAGGAGTTGCGAGAAAAACTGGCCATCCGCCACGGGGTGGCGGCCACCCAGATCGTGCTCTGCAACGGGGCTGGCGAGGCGCTGTTGCTGATCACCCGGGCAGCTCTGGCCCGCGGGGGCGAGGCGCTGGCGCCCAGCCCCTGTTTCTCGCTGTTTCGCACCGCGGTAACCCAGGCCGGGGGGGATTGGCTCCCGGTACCCTTTGAAGCGGGTGCCACCTTTCCCGAATCGGGAGTGCTCGGGGCTCTGGGAGAGCGGACCCGGCTGGTGATCCTGAGTCACCCGAACAACCCCACCGCCACCCCGCTCTCGCGCCGATTTCTGCTCAGACTCCTGCGCACGCG
>CAZTNO010000237.1:516-4642 GCA_964614865.1 uncultured Clostridia bacterium | reverse complement strand
GAACCTGACCTTCCGCTCGCTGAACATCATCGCCACCAGCTTTTACGACAAGTTGACCTCGATCTATCACCAGCGGGTGGCCTATCCCGGCTTCGACTTCTCGACGCGGAGGGAATCATGATCACACTGGATTGCGGCGGTTTTCGGACCGGGGCCCGGGTTCTGCTGCCCGGTTTGCGGCGGGTGGCAAAAGAGCTCGGCCTGCGCGGGGGGATCACTATCCGCCTGGCCGGAGCCGAGGAGTCCAGGCGTCTCAACCGTCAGTTTCGCCACAAGGACACCGCCACCGACGTGCTCAGCTTTCCCATGAACGACCAGACCCCCGCCGGCCGGTATGTCGGCGACATCCTGATCTGCGTGGAGGTGGCCCGCCGCCAGGCCCTGGAACGGAACCACTCGCTGACAAAGGAACTCTGGGCGCTGATGGTCCACGGCCTGCTCCACCTCGGGGGCTACGACCACGAAACCGACCAAGGCGAAATGGCCCTCCGGGAACAAGAGCTCGGCGCCCGGCACGGTGGGGTTCGATGACCCTTTCGACCGCACTCCTCCTGCTGTTGGCCTTGGCCACCGTGGTGTTTTCCCTCCTCTCCAGCAGCCTCGAGAGCTTTTCCCGCATATCGCTGGCCAAGTTCATGAAGGGGGGCAACGGGCGCCACCGCTTTCCCCTCGACCCGGTCGAGCACTTCGACCTGGCCCTGAATGCGGTCAAGGTGTTCGTCCTCTTCCTGCGTTTCGTCTTGCTGGCCACGCTGTTCTGGCTTTTCCGCGGCCAATTGGCCCCGGCCACCCTGATCGTGGTTTTGGCGGGCGGCGCGCTCGTGGTGTTCGACCTGCTGCTCCACGCCCTGGCCCACACCTGGCGCGAAGCGGTGTTCAGCACCCTGATGGGGCTCTTGCCGGTGGTCTGGTTCCTGTTCTACCCGATCAACCGCATCCTAGCAGCGACCATCCACGAGAGCGGCGGCGACGACCGCGACCCCGGTTCCGACGACGAGCCGAGCGACGAGGAGCTCGAAGTCTTTTTCGACGAGGGGACCCGCGAGGGGGTGATCGGCGAGGAGGATCAGGAGATGATCGAGAGCGTGCTCGAATTCGGCGACACGCTGGTCAAGGAAGTGATGACCCCCCGGGTGGACATGGTCTACGTGCGCCGCGACATTCCGCTGAACGACCTGGTCGCCCTGATCAACGCCCGCAAGAAATCGCGCATCCCGGTGATCGCCGACCGCGTCGACCACGTGGTCGGGGTGATCCTGGCCAAAGACGTGTTCCACTGCTGGCGGCAGGAACGGTTCGACATCGAGCGCATCCTCCGCCCCCCCTTCTTCATCCCCGAGACGATGCGCATCCTGGAATTGCTCAAGGAGATGCAGCGCTCCAAGCAGAAGTTCGCCGTGGTGATCGACGAGTTCGGCGGGGTGTCGGGGGTGGTGTCGATGGAGGACATCATCGAGGAGATCGTGGGCGACATCCGCGACGAGTACGACGACGACCAGGAAGCCATCGTCGAGGAGAACGGGACCTACACCGTCCTGGGCGATACCGACGTCTACGACCTCGAGGAGCGGCTGAGCCTCGAGCTCGAACAGCCCGAAGATTTCCAGACCGTTTCCGGGCTGCTGAGTTTCAAACTCGGCAAGATCCCGCAGACCGGCGACCAGGTGCGCATCGGCGACTACCTGTTCGAGGTGCTGGGGGTCGAGAAGAATCGAATCCAAAAAGTGAAGGTTACCCGTGTACCTGAAAAAACTTAGAAAACCCCGCGCCGGGTACGTGGCCATCGTCGGCCGCACCAACGCCGGCAAGTCGACCTTTCTCAACGCCATCATGGGGGCCAAGATCGCCATCGTCTCCGACAAACCGCAAACCACGCGGCGGCGGATCCTCGGCGTGCACACCACCCCGGCGGGGCAGATCGTCTTCTTCGACTCGCCCGGCATCCACCAGCCCCACTTCCGCCTCAACGACCGGATGATGAAGGACGTGCGCGAATCGCTCGACGACGCCGACCTGATCCTGGTCTTCGTCGAGGTCGACGCCCACGGGCACGACGACATCATCCTCTCCATGCTCGCCGGCATCAAGAAGCCGGTGTTCCTGGTGATCAACAAGATCGACCGCAAGCCCAAAGCCGAGATCCTGCCCACCATCGCCCTGTTCAAGGACCAGTATCCCTGGAAAGAAATCGTCCCCATCTCGGCCAAGAACGGCGACAACCTCGACACCCTCGAGGCGCTGATCAACCAGTACCTGCCGATCGGCGAGCATTTCTTCCCCGAGGATCACCTGACCAACCTGTCGGAGCGCTTCTACGTCGCCGAGATGGTGCGCGAGAAGATCCTGGCCCGGGTCCGCGACGAGCTGCCCTTCACCGTCACGGTGCGGGTCACCGACATGGAGGACCGCGGCGAGATGCGCTCGATCCGGGCCGAGATCCTGGTCGAGACCCCCTCGCAGAAGAAGATCATCATCGGCCGGCGCGGCTCGATGCTGCGGGACATCGGCGAGGCGGCGCGGCTCGACCTGGAGGACTACCTGGACCGCCGGGTCTACCTCGACCTCTTCGTCAAGGTGGTCCCGGGCTGGCGCAACGAAAACGAGGTCATCCGGGAAATCTTCGAGTGATCCTCCGCCGAGCGGCGGAACTTTCCCGAAAACACGCGGCGCAAAACGATTGCCAACCTCCGGCAAATGGAATACAATACGCCTTCCGCCATGACAAGATTACATACAATCCGGGCGAAGTTTCTGATTTATGCGGTGGTTTTGAGCCTGGCCTGCTTTGCGATCGCCGCCCTCTACATCCGCAACGCCACCCGTTCGTCTTTTGCTTCCGATGCCATCCTGCACGTCGTGCGCCACGCCCAGGTGGTGGCCACCGCCTCCACCCTGGCCATCCCTGCCGATTGGCCTCCCTCAACCCTGAACGATCTCAGTGACCGGCTGGCCGGCGGCGACCCCGACCGGCTGGTGGCTTTTGCCGATCCCGGCGGCAGCCTGGCCGGTTATCGCGGCCCGGCGGGGCTGCGCAACCAGTTGGCTGCCGAGCTGAAGAAGCGCGCCCAGCGGGGGTATTCCCTGGAATTCCGGGGGCGGGTCCTCACCGTGGCCATCGTCCCCGTTCCGGCCAGAGATCCCCGACAGCCCCCGGGCTGGTTGGCGATCGGGATCACCCAGGATCCGAACCGCGGCGAGACCCAGCAGGTTCTGCCCCGACTCGTTTTGGTCCCCGCCTTGCTGATGCTCGGGTTGCTCGGGATGCTCGGCTGGATCGGCAGCCGTCTGGTCCGGCCGTTGACGATGGTGAGCGAGGGGTTTCGCCGCTTCGGTCTCGGCGACTTCGCCTTCCGCCTGGCCATCGATACCGGCGACGAGTTCGCCAAACTGGGTGGGCAGTTCAACGAGATGGGCGAACAACTGCAAGGGATGATGACCCAGATCGAGTCGACCCAGCGGGATTTGACCCAGCAGGTCGAAAGCCGTTCGCGGGAGCTTTTGGAAGCCAACCGCAAGCTGCAGGAGGCGATGCTGGAATTGCGCGCCTCGCAGCAGTTCACCTTGCAGTCCGAAAAGCAGAAATCGCTGACCACAGTGGTGTCGGGATTCGCCCACGAGATCAACAACCCGCTCACCGGGATCATCGGCTACCTGGAACTCCTCGTCCTGCGCACCGACATCCCCGCCCCGGTCCGCGACAAGCTTTTCAGCATCCAGAAGCAGGCCCTGCGCATCAAGAACGTCATCGAGCAGCTCAACCAGCTCAACCCCGATATCGACCAGAACAAACTCGAAATCAACATGGTCAACTTTCTCGACAAGTTGGTCAAGGTCGTTTCGAGCAAGTCGGAAAACCGGGACATCGTGTTTGAAAAGCAACTGCCCGATGGCGAGGTGTTCATCTACGGCAACCACTTCTCGCTCTGGCAGATGTTTGACGGCATCCTGGAGAATTCGGTGGAGGCCATCCGCGGGATCGGCCGCCCCGACGGCCGGGTGGCCGTGGTATTGAAGCCGTCGCTGGACCACCAGCAAGCGATCGTCGAGGTGATCGACAACGGGGGAGGGCTGACCCAGGCCGAAAAGGCGTTCGACCCGTTTTTCACCACCAAGAACCGCACCGAAA
>CAZTNO010000237.1:0-506 GCA_964614865.1 uncultured Clostridia bacterium | reverse complement strand
GGGGATCGGCCTGTCGATCGCCTACAATATCATTCAGGAACACCGGGGAGCAATCCACATCGACAATAATGCCGGCGGCGGAGCCACCGTGACCGTGGCCATGCCCATTGCCCGCCAATTCCAGCCGGAAGACCCGCCCCGCAAGGAGAACCCATGCTAAAAACCATGCGCGAGAATTTCAAAACCTACTCCTGGACCCTCTGGTTGGTGATCCTGGCCTTCGTGGCCGGTTTCATCTTCTTTTCCGGCATCGGTGGATCCGATGGATCGGTTGCCGAGTCCGACCTGCTCACCATCGGCGACAAGCGGGTTTCGGGCGATGAATTCCAGAAGGCGCTGAATCAGACCATCGATCGTTACCGCCGTCAGTTCAAGGGCAACTTCAACCGCAACCTGATCGAGCAGTTGCGTATCCCCGAGCAGGTCATGCAGGGGCTGATCGGCCAGGAGATCGTGGCCGCCGAGGCCAAAAGACTGGGCCTTCTGGTCTCCGAGCAGGAGCTCCG
>CAZTNO010000236.1:650-4661 GCA_964614865.1 uncultured Clostridia bacterium | reverse complement strand
CTGGCCGCCATCCTGCGCCCCGACGTGGCGGTGATCCTGAACGCCCTGCCGGTGCACCTGGAATTTTTGAAAACGGTGGACCGGGTGGCCCGCGCCAAAACCGAGATCCTCAACCACCTCGGTGCCGACGGGGTGGGGGTGATCGGCGGCGACTTCCCCGAACTCGTGAGGGCGGCTAGCGAAAAACCGGGACGCAAGGTGTTTTTTGGCACCGATCCCCAGGTGAACCCGGTGGTGATCCGCGAGATCGCCCGCGAAGAGCGGGGCAGCCGCATTTCCATCGACTTCTTCGGGATTCCCCACCAGTTCCGGGCCCCCGGCATCCACCGTCTGCACGCCGAAAACCTGGCCGCGGCCATCGTCGTCTGTCTGAGCGCCGGATTGCGGGTCTGGGAGGTGGAGGATGCCCTCACCCGCATCACCCCGGTGGCCGGACGGGGGGTGATCCAGGCGGTGCGAGGCACCACCGTGATCGACGAGACCTACAACGCCAACCCCGCGGCGATGAAACGGGTGCTGTCCTGGATTGCCGCCGACTGGCCGCCAGGAGCGGTTGCCGTGCTGGGCGACATGCTCGAGCTCGGCGACCAGGAGCGCCCCTTGCACGAAGAGGTCGGACGCCTCTTTGCCGGCTTGAATTTCTCCCGGCTGGTGGCGGTCGGTCCCCGCGCCCGCTGGATTGCCGAGGCCGCCGTGACCGCCGGGTTCCCCGCCGGGCAGGTGAGCCGGGCCTCCTCCCCCGTCGAAGCGGGGCGTTTGCTCCGCCCCTTGGTCCAGCCCGGAGCCACCCTGCTGTTCAAGGGTTCGCGCGGGGTGGGGCTGGAAAAGGCCATCGCGGAGTTCGCCCATGAGTAAGCCGGTGGTCGCGGTCTACGGTTTCGGCAGCACCGGCCAGGCCCTCCTCGACCACCTGCTGGCCCACCCTTCGGGCGGAGAACTCTGGCTGGTCAACGACGGAGAGGTCCAGGCCGCCGAGCGGGCGGAAACCTACCGGCGGCAGGGGGTCCTTTTTCTCGACGGAGCACGCGACTTCCACCGCCTGAAACGGGCCCGCACCCTGATCCTGAGCCCG
This sequence comes from uncultured Clostridia bacterium, assembly GCA_964614865.1. Taxonomy (GTDB): domain Bacteria; phylum Acidobacteriota; class Aminicenantia; order UBA2199; family UBA2199; genus CAZTNO01. The sequence continues at coordinate 3,589 of CAZTNO010000236.1, read as the reverse complement.
GGAGTCGATGCCCGCACCGCCCGCTTCGCCCCCCTGCGCTCGGCCGGAGTCGAGATCGTCGCCGAGATCGAATTCGCCGCCCGCCTGGCCTCGGGCCGGCTGATCGCCGTCACCGGGTCCAACGGCACATCGACCACCGTCTCGCTGGTGCACCACATCCTTGCCCAGGCGGGAAGGAGCGCGGTCCTTGCAGGCAACATCGGCACCCCGCTGGTCGCCCTGCTGCCGGAAATTCGTCCCGCAACCGAGGTGGTTCTGGAGCTGTCGAGCTTCCAGCTGGAGGAGGCTCCGACCTTCCACCCGACGATTGCCGCCCTGCTCAACATCACCCCCGACCACCTCGACCGCTATCCCGGCATCACCGAATACACCCAGGCCAAACTGGCCCTGTTTCGCAACCAGCAGGAGGGGGACGTAAGGGTTTTGAACGGCGACGACCCGATCACCCAAGCTAACCACGAGCAAACCGGAAAGGCTCTCCCGCTGGTCTTCTCGCGCCGCGGCCCGGTCGACCAGGGGGGATTTTTGGAGAACGGCCAGGCGGTGCTCCGTCTGCCGGGCGGCGAGATGCGCATTTCGCTGGAGCGCAACCCGCTGGCCGGGGTGCACAACCTGGAGAACATCCTGGCCGCCTTTCTGTGCTGTGCCGCCGCCGGGGTGGAGCCCGCCGCCATGAAGCTCGGGCTGGAAACCTTCACCGGCCTGCCGCACCGCATGCAGACGGTGGCCCGGATCGGCGCGGTGGAGTTCATCAACGACTCCAAGGCCACCAACGTCGACGCGGCGCTGAAATCGGTGCTCAGCATCGAGCAGCCGCTGGTGGTGATCCTGGGCGGCAAGGACAAGGGGGGCGACTTTGCCCCGCTGCTGGCCCCCCTGACCGCTCGAGCCGAAAAAATCATCCTGCTGGGCTCGGCGGCCCGGACCATCTTCGACCAGCTGCCCGGGCTGGCAGACCGAATCCTCTACGCCCACTCTCTGCCCGAGGCGGTGGACAAGGGCTACCACATCCTGAAAAAGAAAGGGGGGGCGGTGTTGCTGGCCCCGGCATGCGCCAGTTTCGACATGTTCCGCAACTACGAGCACCGGGGCGAGGTCTTCGCCAAGGCGGCACTCGACCTGAAAGCACGGGAAGATCATGGTTAAACCGAGTGGAGTCGACCGTCCGTTGCTGCTGGTCACCGCCTCGCTGATCATCATCGGCTTTCTGATGATCTACAGCAGCACCATGATCGTGGCCAAAGAGAAGTACGGCGACAGCTTTTTCTTTTTCAAAAAGCAGCTGATCTGGCTGCTGCTGAGCGTGTTGATCGCCCTGCTGGTCGCCTCCTGGAAACGTCCCTTCTACCTCGATTCCAGGGTGGTCTTTGCGGCGCTGGCGGTGACGGTCGCCGCCCTGGTGCTGGTCTTCTTTTTCGGGCGGATCAACAACACCTTCCGCTGGATCCGCGTGTTCGGCTTCTCGATCCAACCCTCCGAAATGGCCAAGGTGGTGACCGTGATCTACCTGGCCTACATCCTGCACCGCAAGGGGGAAGAGATCAACCAGGTGAAGACCCTGATCCAGGTGCTGCTACCGATCGGGGTGATCGAAGTGCTGATCCTCAAGGAACCCGACTTCGGCAACTTCATGCTCATCCTGATCGTGACCGCGGCCATGTTGTTCATCGCCGGGCTGGCCTGGCGCTACTTCGCCCTCTTTGCCGTGTGCCTGATCCCGGGGCTCTACCTGCTGATCCGCTCCGACCCGCTACGCACCCAGCGCATGCTGGGGTTCCTGAACCCCGAGGCCCACGCCACCACCTACAACTTCCAGGCGCTGCAATCGGTCTACGCGGTCGGCTCGGGGGGGCTTCTCGGCCACGGCATCGGCAACTCCACCCAGAAGCTCTTCTTCCTCCCCTACGCGTACACCGATTTCATCTTCGCCATCATCGGCGAGGAACTCGGCCTGATCGGCGCCCTGCTGGTGGTGATCCTGTTCGTGGCCTTCTTTGCCCGGGGGCTACGCATCGCCCGCAGATCCGATCACGAACACACCCGCCTGCTCGGCATCGGCCTCGCCTTTCTGGTGGTCTGCCAGGCCCTGATCAACATCTCGGTCACCATCGGCCTCTTCCCCACCAAGGGGATTCCGCTGCCGTTCATCTCCTCGGGCGGAACGTCCCTGCTGGCCAGCCTGGTCGTCACCGGCATCCTGCTGAACATCTCTCACCTGCGCAAGGAAGACTTCAACCATGATTGAACAGAGCCGGATCAAAAGGTTGCACTTCGTCGGCATCGGCGGAGCGGGCATGTCGGGCATCGCCGAGGTGCTCTTCAACATGGGGTTCTCGGTGCGCGGATCCGATCTGGCCGAGAACAGCACCGTGCGGCGGCTCGTCGCCCTGGGTATCCCGGTGGCGATCGGCCATCGCGCCGAAAACCTCGGCGACGCCGAGGCGCTGGTCTATTCCAGTGCGGTCGACCCTACCAATCCCGAGGTGGCCCTGGCCCTGGCCCGCAAGCTGCCGGTGCTGCCCCGGGCCGAAATGCTCGCCGAACTGATGCGGATGAAGTTCGCCATCGCCATCGCCGGCACCCACGGCAAGACCACCACCACCTCGATGGTGGCGAGCATCCTCACCCACGCGGGACTCGACCCCACCTACGTAGTCGGGGGGCGGGTCAAGATCGGTGAAACCGGCGCCGTCCTCGGCTCGTCCCGGTTGCTGGTCGCCGAAGCCGACGAGTCGGACGGCAGTTTCTTGCGGCTGCTCCCGACCATCGCCGTGATCACCAACATCGAAAACGACCATCTCGACCACTACGGGACCATGACCCGCCTGAGTCAGGCGTTTAACGAATTCGCCTCGCGGGTCCCCTTCTACGGGGCGGTGGTGATGCACACCGGTTGCCCCCGGGTGCGACAGCTCCTTTCCCAGGTACGCAAAAAGGTG
>CAZTNO010000236.1:0-640 GCA_964614865.1 uncultured Clostridia bacterium | reverse complement strand
CACCTGCGGGCGCCAGCCGGGCAACGACCTGATCGCCCGGCGAACCCGGGTGAGCCCGTTTTCGGCCCACTTCGACCTGATCGAAGGCAACCTGCCCGCCGTCCGGGCCGAACTCGCCATCGGCGGGCAGCACAACATCGACAACGCCCTGTGCGCCATCGCCGCCGCCCGCGAGGCGGGGGTTCCGGTGGCCACGTCGCTCGCCGCGCTGAAGACCTTCACCTTGCCCGAGCGCCGCTTCCAGATCCTGTTCCACGACCCCCGTTTCCTGGTGGTCGACGACTACGCCCACCACCCCACCGAGATCAAGGCCACCCTGCATGCCCTGCGCAGCGGCTTTTTCAAGCGGGTTTTGGCCGTGTTCCAGCCCCACCGCACCACCCGGCTGCAGAGGCTCCTGCCGCAATTCGCCCGATCGTTTGCCAAAGCCGACCGGCTGTGGCTCGCCCCCCTCTACACCGCAGGCCAAGCAGCGGTCGCCCAGGTCGACTCAAACGCCCTGGCCCGGGCGATCGGGGAAACCGGCCATGGCGGAGTGACCTGCCCGCCAGACCTCGACGAACTCCTCGCCGGGCTGCGCGCCGAGAGGAGGCCGGGCGATGCGGTCGTCTTCCTGTCGGCGGGCAACCTGACCGCCGCC
>CAZTNO010000235.1:0-4676 GCA_964614865.1 uncultured Clostridia bacterium | reverse complement strand
TCACGACTCCCCCCGCTCCGAAGATGCACCCCGCCACCGTCGCTTCGGCCGACTATGTCCCCGAACTGCGCACCGACCTTCCCGTGCTGAGCTCTGGCGACGAGATCAAGGTGTACTACCGCGTCATCGAAGGGGGCAAGGAGCGCATCCAGATCTACGAGGGGACGGTGATCGCCCTCAAGAATTCGGGAGTTTCGCGCACCATCACGGTGCGCAAGAACTCGTTCGGCATCGCCGTGGAACGGATCTTCCCCGTGCATTCCAAGCTGGTGCAAAAGATCGAGGTCAAGAAACACTCCAAGGTTCGCCGCGCCAAGTTGTACTACCTCCGCCAACTGCGGGGCAAGGCCGCCCGCCTCAAGGAAATCCGTTAGCCCGCCCTGGATCGCCGGTGGCGAAAGAGGGGCAGGCTCTGGTGGTCTGCGGGGTGGATGAAGTGGGCCGGGGCGCCCTGTTCGGCCCCGTCGTGGCGGGTGCCGTGATCGCCGCTCCCGCCTTGTCCGGTTTGGGCATCACCGATTCCAAAAGGCTCTCGCCCAAAAAACGCGAAGAGCTCGCCCCCCTGATCTGCGACCGGGCCGCTGCCTGTGCCGTCGGCTGGTGCTGGAACGACGAGATCGACGAAATCAACATCTGGCGAGCCACCCAACAAGCGATGCGCATGGCAGTGAGCAAGCTCTCCCTGGCGGTCGACCTGGTGCTGGTCGATGGCCCCTGGGCCGGGTTCTTCGCCGTGCCCAGTCGGGCGATCGTCGGTGGAGACCGTTCCGAGCTCTCCATTTCGGCCGCCTCCATTCTGGCCAAGGTGTTCCGGGACCGGATGATGTCCCAGTTCGCCCGACACTTCCCGGCCTACGCCCTGGATAAAAACAAGGGCTATCCTACCCATCTCCATCAATCTGTGATATCATCGGTGGGCATGACGTTGTTCCATCGAAAGAGTTTTGGCGGCCAGTCATGAATGCGGAGAACCGACTCAAATACCTGAAGGCGGCGGAAAAGTTTTTCCGGGGTGGCAAGACCGATCTGGCCATCAAGGAATACCAGAAGATTCTGGAAATCAAACCCGACGACCTCGAGATCCGCCGGGTCATCGGAGACCTTTACCTCAAACTCAACCAGAACAAGGAAGCCCTCCAACAGTTCGAGTGGATCGCCGACTACTACCTGAAGGAAGGGTTTTTCACCAAGGCCATCGCCATGTACAAGCGGATCACCCGGCTCGATCCGCAGAGCGAAGAGATCGCATACAAACTGGCCGACCTGTATTCCCGCCAGGGACTGATCATAGAAGCCAAGCAGATTTACCTAGAACTCGCCGAGGAATACAAGCGCCAGAACAATCAGAAAAAAGCCCTCGGCATCTACAAGAAAATCCTGGAATTCGATCGCGGCAACGTGAAGATGAGGCTGCTGCTGGCCGACAACTACCTGAAGGAAGGGATGGCGGAGGAAGCCGTCGGCGAGTACCTGGTCGCCAGCGACATCCACCTGAAAAAGAAAGAGTATCGCGCAGCCGAGGATATTCTCAACGAGACGTTGGCCAAGATCAACCACCCCAAGGTGTTCGACAAGCTCATCACCTGCCTGATCGCCCAGGGAGATGAGCAGAGGGCCATCAAACTCATGCAGGGGATGGGCGATGCCCTGTACAGCAACATCAATCTGCTCAAAACCCTGGCCGAGCTCTATTTCAAGAACAATCAGATCGAGGAAGCCGAAAGGATTTACCAGAAGGTCACCGAGATCGACCCTTCCGAAACCGAAGTCATCGTTCGGCTGGGCAAAGTCTACCTGCAGCGGGAGGAGTTCGACCGCGCCTTCAACCTGTTCCTGCCCACCATCGACGCTTTTTCCGCCTCGGGCAAGTTCGACGAGGCCAACTCACTGCTGCGCCTCATCATCACCAGCAACAACACCTACTTGCCCGCGCTGAACAAGTTGGCCTCGATCTTCAAATCGTCGGGCAAAACCAACAGCCTGATCGCCATGTACGAGTCGCTGATCCCCATCTACGAGGGCAAGGGGATGAAGGACGAGTTGATCCAGATTTTGCAAGAACTCATCGCCATCTCCGATGCTCCGTTCGCCTACCAGGAACAACTGGCCAGGATATCGGGCCAGGGCCAGCAGGTCGAGGAAGACGAAAAAAAGCAGGAACGCGAGTTCATCGAATTCCAGGTGCAAAATGCCGACCTGGCCATCCAGAGCAACGACTACAACAAGGCGGCCGACCTGCTGATCACGGCCAAGCAGGCCTTCCCGAAAAACGAAGAGCTTCGCTTGAAGCTCTTCGACATCTACCAGCTGAAAAACGACGTGCAAAACCTCCTCCCCGAAGGGATGGAGTTGCTGCAGCTCTACCAGGAGACCGGCAAAGACGAAGAATACAAGGTGCTGCTCGACAAGCTGACCCGGCTCAAGCCCCACGACGAGCGGCTGCTCGATCTGAGCGGACACGAGAACACCAACATCGACATCGACTTCGACCACGAGGAGTTGGCCGAACAGTTGCACGAGCTCAAACACGGTGACCTGGACGAAATGGACGACATCCAGGTCCAGCCCCAGGCCGGCCAGGCCGAAGAGGGCGACGTGCTCCTGTTGACCGGCGAAGACAGTGTGGCCGCCGCCGGCAGCACCCAGGGCAGCGAAAGGGAGTCGACCAAGGGGCTCTCCTCCCACCTGGTCGAGCTCGACTTCTACATCAACGAGGGATACTTCGACGACGCCGAAAAAGTGCTCGAGAAGCTGCGCAAAGAGTACCCCGACAGCAAGCACATCCTCGCCCGGTTGGAAAAGATCAGGCGGGCCCGCGGCGGAGAGCAAGCCCCCGTGGCCGAGGAAATCGCGGTTTCTGCCGACGAGCCCACCTTCCTGATCGAAGCATCGATCTCCGAGGAGAGCAACGCGCAGCAACAGCTCGAGGATTCCCGGGTGGGAATCGAGATCGACTTGCCCGATGCCGGCCAAACGGTCATCCCGCAGCTGGACCCCGGCGAGGACGCCTTCCAGATCGAAATGGAGATGCCGGGCACGATCGACCTGAACCCGATCGCTTTGGAAACGCCCCCCCCCGCTCCCCGGAGTACGGGAGGGTCCGACGGCGCCCGTCCGTCCCCCGAATACCTCGGCTCCAGCGCCGACTTCCTCAATCTGGACCAGATATTGTCCGGGAACGACGAAAAAGCCACCTCGGGCGAAACCCCTTTTGGCGAAATCGACAGCCAGGAAATGCTCCTCGAAAGCGAGGAAGACTTCCTCAAAGGGGAGGGGCTGCTCGTGGAAGAGGAGCGGTTCTTCGAGTTGGGTCGCCTGGCCATCGAGGAACTGGCGGCCATGCAGACCTGGGTGGACGAGCTGGAAAAACAACGCACCTCGACCATCGAGAAGAACATGATGGAGATCTTCCGCGAGTTCAAGAAAGGGGTCGATGAAAAGATCGGCCGGGAAGATTACGACACCCGCTACAACCTCGGCATCGCCTACAAAGAGATGGGGCTGGTCGAGGAGGCGATCCACGAGTTTCTGATCTCGGCCAAACACCCCCTCAAGGTGTTCGACTCGGCAGGTCTCCTCGGCATCTGTTTCCGCGACAAGGGGATGCTTGACGAGGCCATCAACTGGTTCGAAAAGGCGCTCGAATCCCCCGACCGCAAAGAGGAAGAGTACAAAGCCGTCAAGTACGAACTGGTCCTCACCGCCCGGCTCAAGGACGACCTGCCGTACGCCGCCCGACTCGCCGCCGAAATCCTGAAACAGGACCCTACCTACCGCAACATCCGCCAAATCTACGACGAGATCAACACCCGGTAGCACTGTGCCCTCTTCCCCGTTCCCGCCGCGTTTTTCCGCAGTCGGGAACGGTGTCTGGGACCACTGGCGGGCCCGCCGTTTGACCTCGTGCCTGATCCCGTGCACCGACGAAGCGTTGGCCCGCATCCAGCGTCTGGCGGCGGTGCGATCCAGCGAAATCCAGAACCTGATCGGGTTTCGCTGCGACCAATTCGAAATCGAGGCCTGGCTGGACCCGGTCCACCCCGAACCGATCTCCCCACCCGCCTTCGCCGCTCCGCTCCTTGGCAGAGAGGTCGAGCGACTGGCAAGAGCCTGCGCTATCGACGAAATCGACTTCACCTGCCAAAAAACGGGAGCGTCGGGGCAGCGGGTTTTTCCCCTGGCCTGGCCGCCGTTCTCCCATTCCCCCGAGCCCGAACCCGGCGGTGGCGGTGAGGCGAGCGAGCGCCACCCACCCTGCTGGTTTTCCCGCGAAGACCTGGTCACCGACTTTTTGGCGGCCTATTTTTCCCCCGATCCCTTTTTGGCCAAATGTCTGGCCATGAGGGTCGAAATGCCCGCAGCCCGGCAACGCGAATTCGCCGAGGATTCGCTGTACCAGCAGCTGGCTGGCGACGGGGTGGGCTTCATGCGCATTCCCGAAAACGAAAAGCACCTCCACCGTTTCTTCCGGGACAGCCTGGGCCTCACCGGTGCCGAATCGATGCGCAAAACCGCGACCGCCTTCCGTCAGGCCATCGTCCAGGGGGGATTCACCCAGGTGGTCCTCATCGCCGGGGAGGTCCGGGGAGCGGAGAACGCCGACTGGCTGCGCACCCTGTACGATCACTCCGGCTTGAACGGGTTGACGGTGCTGGTGTTCGGCCTGCACATGAGCT
>CAZTNO010000234.1:0-4683 GCA_964614865.1 uncultured Clostridia bacterium | reverse complement strand
AACGATGCATGGCCTCTACCAGCGCCTTGCATGCGGCCAGCAGGTCGGGCGCCGAGCTGAAGCGGGGGAAGTGGCGGGCGATCCCTTCGAGATCCTCGGCGGGGAGGAGGGCGAGGATGCGGCCGAGTTGCAGGTAGATGGGATGGAGGATGCGGGTGTCGCTTTCGGGGCGGATCCCCTGGATCAAAAAAACCACCGCCAGCAGGGGGTGTCCCTGCTTCTCGAACGCCTGGGCCAGGTAGACCAGCCCCCGTTGCGCCCAGGGCGAGGAGGGGTAGACGTTGAACAGGCGGGTGAGCGCCTCTTGCGCCGGGCCGGGGCGGCCCGCGTTCAGAAAGATCCTGCCGGCGGCAAAGAGATGCTCGGGGTTTGTTGCCAGCAGCCGGGGCGATCCCTTGAGGGCGAGCAGCAGCAGCTCGTGGGCGCCACCGGGGTCGCCCAAGCCCGACCTCACCATGGCCCGGAGCAGCAGGAATTCGGGCTCGCTTTCCAGGCTCGGGATGGCCTGGGCCGCAAGCCCCAGGGCCACCGCCGCATCCCGGTAAGAGCCCCCGTGGTAGAGATCGCGTGCCAGGGCCACGGCGGCGCGGCTGCGGAGCAATGCGGGGGTGGTGGCCGCCAGCACCCGGCGCAGGTGGACTTGGCGCTGATAGGCATCTTCGCCGGCGAGTTCCGCGAGCAGCATCCAGGCTTCGGGCAGGCGGGGGGAGGTGGGAAACTCTTTTTCCAGGCGGGCCAAGGCTTCCTTGGCAGGCCCAGGCCGGTTCAGCCCGATCAGGGCTTGCCCCCGGGCGACCAGGATGGCCGCCTGCTCGTCGGGTTGAAAACTCTTCCACTCGGCATTCAGGGCCGTCTCGCTGCGCTCCAGGGCCAGAACGTACTTCTTCTCCTCGACCAGGCGGGCGAGATCGTCCACCACCGAGGCGGACAACGAACACACCGCCATCAAGGCCAGTGCCGCCCCTGCCCCGATAATCGTACGTTTCATTGCAAGTTCAACATCTGCTTGGCCCCGAGGTAATCGATGGCCCGGTGATCGTCGATGTCGAGTTCGGAAATCCGTTCCAGAATGGTCTTGATGCGTTCGATGTTGGTCTCGATGTTGTGCAGACGGGCCTCCACGGCGCCTTCGGGATCTGCCTTCCGGCGTTGCAGCAGTTGGGCTTCCATCGAGATGATGCTCAGCGGGTTGTTGATCTCGTGATTCAGGCTGACGATCATCTGGCCGAGCAACGCCTTCTTCTCTTCTGCCACCAGTTCTTCACGGGCCTGGATCATGTCCCAGTAGAGTTTGGCGTTTTCGATGGCCAGGGCCGTTTGTCCGGCAAAGGCCTTCATCAATGCCCATTCCCGGGCGGTAAACGAACGGCCCGATTTCTGGCGCAGGGTGGCGCCGATCAATCCGATCAACTTGTTTTTGATGAAAAGCGGGATGAACAGCGGGATTGCGGCCAGCGGGCAGGGGAGGGCATCGGCCTCCTTGGGGGCGATCAGGAAGGGGGCTTTCTCCGCCAGGCGCAGGCGAAAATCCTTGCACTGCTTCTCTTTCATGTCCCAGGTCAGGGTCTGGAACTGCTCCCGCTGGTCTCCCAGGGCGATCTTCACCTTCAGCGCCCCTTCGCTGGCCAGGGCAAACACCACGTTGGTGAATCCAAAAGTGGTCTTCAAGGCGGTCAGGATGCCCAGCACGATCTCGTCGATGTTGCGATCGGAGGTCAGCGACTGCATCACCTTGAGCAGCCGGGTCAATTTGCTGTTGGTGTCGAAGATATCGCGCAGCGAGGCCATCGTTTTCACTCCGGCCAGCACCCGGCGCACCTCGCGGGCGATCTCTCCCGGCGAATCGTCCTTGAACAGGATGGCCAGCACCCCGCTGCGCTGCAAATGCATGGCCAGTTTGCCCGAAACCCCTGCCGTGGCAAAGATCACCGGTTTTTCCCGCCGCCGGAAAAAGGCGACCTGTTTCAGGTGAATCGCCGGGATCAGGTAGTCGGCGTCGACGATCACCAGTTTGTGGTGCCCATCACAGGAAGGGAAATCGTCTTTCTGGCGGATGTCCAGGGCGGCGGCGGGGAAGGCCAACTGCAACTTTTCGACGAACCCGGCATCTTCGGTGAACACAAGGTACTTGCCCATGTCTTTGCTCCCGACATGTGACTGCAAGCAGGATGCCAACTACTGGAAAAAGTCGATCAAAGCCCGGCGTTTGTCGGGAGAGAGAGTCACCTGGCCTTGCTGGTCGTAGAGGATGCCCGCCAGGTCACCCTGGATGGAGGGAGTGGGGGAGTCCTGGGGATCGGTCGATTGGGGTTTTTCAGCGGCGGTTTTTTCCCTGGTTGCCCTGGGCAACTTGCCATAGGCCCGAAGGACGGTTTGTAGCGCCACTTCGTCGATTTTCATGGAACTTCCCGCTTCCTATTTCGGATCGTCGGAAAAAAACTTTAACACCTGTCAAAAAAATGGCGGAACGCCTCCAGCAAAACCACCGCCTTGGGGATGCGGCGGAGCAGCACCTGGCCGATCACCCGCGAGAGCTGTTCGGGGGTGAGGGCACGGTTGTCCTTCTTCAGGATCAGGATCAGGTAGGAGCGTTGATCCCAGGTGATTCGGGTGAAGTAGAGCTCGATCCCGTCCAGGTCGCGCACGATCTGGTTGAGGATGCTCCGCTCTCCCAGATAGGAGATGATGAAGACGGTCTTGAACTCGCCGCCGGTGAGCGGGTGGCGCAGGTGGCGATAGCTGATCACCGGACGCTTTTCCCCCGAGTGGCGCAGGTACTTGGCGGTGGCGCAACACAGCTGGATGGTGTCGTGCAGGATCTGTTGCGGGGTCTCGATGCGGTAGAGCTCGTCCAGGTTGTAGAAGATCTCGCGCACCAGCAGGGGATTGGTTTTGGGCAGGCTGGCGGTCAACTCGTCGAGGGTGCGCAAATCCATCGAGCGCAGCCCTTCGTCGAAATCGCGGAAAGCCCCGTACACCTTGCGCAGGGCCTCGCGCAAGCAGGTATAGACGGCGGGGATGGTGGGGAAATCGGCCAGGCGGATCCTCAGGTTCAGCAAATCGACCATCATGTCCCGGCGGTAGATCTTGGGCGGCACCACCGAGATGATCTCCACCCCGCGGTTTCGCTCCAAAAGGCGGATCAGGGTCTGCAGCCGGTCTCCGCTGGTCTCGGAGGTCACCAGGATCATCTTCACCGCCAGCACGAATTCGGTTTTGTTGCCCACCGAGAGAAATACCTGCGGAAAGCCGGTTTTGGCCCTTTCGTCCATCAGGAAGGGGATGATGGCCCGGGCGTAGTGTTCGAAGCCGCCCACCGATTTCACCTGGCAGACGTTTTCGTTGGCCGAGGTCGATATCAGCTTGTCGAGCGAGATCTTGATCGAGCGGATCGCCTCGGGGGTCAGGGGCTGGCCGTTGTTGTCGACGATTTCGATCCGGTAGACCAGGATCCCCTCGGCGTTGACGAAGCTCTTGTGGTACTTGATCACATGGCCCGGCACGATGAATTCGAGCGACTTGAGGAAATCCTCGATCGAGAAGTTGGTTTCCCGGCAGGCGAAGGTGATCCCGGTCAGCCGTTCGTAGCGGGTGATGAAGTTGGCGACGTCGATGCGGCGGTCGGCCTTGCCGCTGGAGATTGCCTTCTGGAAGCGGTGGTTGGTCAGGATCAGGCGGGCCAGGTCGGCCACGCTGCGCTCCTCCAGGTATTCGCGCGACCGCGAGGCGAAGAACTTGATCACCTCGCCATTCTTGCCGGTGAGCTGCTCGATGTCGGGTTGGCGGTAGACCCGCTCGATCCGCCGGATCAGCGAGTTGAAGATCTCCACCTTGACCGTTTCCTCTTCGAGGAGCCTGCGCTTGCCGCCCGAGCCGACCGAGGCTTCCCGGATGCGGGCCGTCAACTCTTTCTTGTGCTCCTGGTAGCGGGCAAATTCGCTTTCACCCTCGATGCGGTAGCTGAGGATGACGATGCCGATGGTTTTGTCTCCCTCGCGCACGGTGAACCCCTTGATAAAGGAGACGTTCTGCTCGCGCTTGTGCACGATGCCCAGGATCGAATTGGACATTCCCGGCCAATCCTCGGCCAGGGCGCCGAGAATGACGGTCTTGGGCAACCCTTCGCCCAGCTCCTCGAGGTGGAAAATCACCTTGCGCTTGAGCCGGCGGTGGTCGCGCAGCAGGCGGACCAGCAGGGCCCGTTGCTGGATCATGGGGAAATCCTGCTGGGAGGAATCCACCCGGGCCAGGGTTTCGCAGATGGTCTTGGCCGAGATCCGCACCTTCCTTTCGTGCAAGGTTTGGCGAATGGCCTGTATTTCGGGGGGATACGATTGCATAGCCTATATGTAGCGGAGGGGGGGGGAAATGACAATCCAAAGAGCAGCAATGTAATCGGAACCTCCCCCCTTTGCCCGAAGTTTTAAGTTTCAGATTAGTAAAATTAATTGTAAAGTTGACTTTCTAAATAATCATGCTAATATCTATGTATGACAAACCCTCCGATTCGACGCGCCGTACTGGATGAACTGCGACATGATTTGAGTCGTGACGAAATATCTTTCCTGATCGGCCCGAGGCAGGCTGGAAAAACAACCGTGATGGAAATCCTCCAAACTGAACTCGATGAAGCCGGGGAAAAAACCCTTTTTCTGAGCTTGGATTTCGATCGAGACTTGGTCC
>CAZTNO010000233.1:0-4683 GCA_964614865.1 uncultured Clostridia bacterium | reverse complement strand
GACCTGATCAAGCGGTCAAACGGCCCCGGGGGCGGCCCACGCGGCGGGGCGCGGTCGCCTGGCACCCCGACCCCGGTGCTCCCCAGCGGACGGATGCGCGACCTGACCGTAGAAAAGAAATCGACGGGAACGTTGCGTTACCCCGACGCCAAGAGCAAGCGAGACGCCGAGGAAAAGCAAGTGACCGTGGTCCGCAAACCCGATGGAACGGTGACGCGCCCCATTTCCGGAGCGGGCGACGAAGGCCCCGGCCTGAAGACCGGCATTTCCTCGGGGGGAGACGGCCCGGGGAACGGCGACGGATCGGGGGGGGCCGGCGGCGGCTTCCCCTACGCCTACTACATCGACAACCTGAAGAACCGCATCTCCCAATCCTGGTTCAATTCGCTGGTCTCGCCGGGGCTGACCGGCCGGTTCGTGGCGGCCGTCCGCTTCCGCATCTGGCGGGACGGTCGCGCCACCGACGTCACCCTGGAAACGGAGAGCGGAGCCCCCTCGCTCGACCTTTCGGCCCGGCGGGCGGTGGAAAACGCCAGCCCCTTCGCCCCGCTGCCCGAGGGGTTCCCCGGCGCCTATCTGGTAGTGCACTTCGAATTCGAGTGGAAAAAATGAACTGCTGCCGTTTTTTTTGCGTTTTCCTCTCCCTGCTCACCGTGCTCCTCGCCCCCCTGTCTGGCCAGAGCGAGGTGAAGATCCGGATCTCCGAAGGGATGCCCCTGGTGCCCATCGCCATCCCCGAGTTCACCCTCACCTCGCCATCCTCCCAGGACGCGGCATTGCGGGCGGAACTTTACGAAACCCTGTGGAACGACCTCGAGTTCTCGCGGGTTTTTCGCATCATCCCGCAGGGCCAGTACAGCTACATCCCGCGAACTCCCGGGGGGCGTATCCCTTTCCGCGACTGGGCCGCGCTGCAGGCCAACCTGCTGGTCACGGGCCAGGTCGAGGTCACCGGCGATCGCATCCTGTTCAACTTCCAGGTCTACGAAACGGGCAGCGAGCGACAGATCATGAGCCGGAATTTTGGCGGCAAGCGCGACCTGGTGCGGCTGCTTGCCCACCGGGCCGCCGACGAGTTGATGAAGAGTTTTGGCGAACGTCCGCTGTTCGCGTCCAAGATCGTGTTCGTGTCGGACCGCAAAGGCGAGAAGGAAATCTACCTGATCGACTACGACGGCCGGCGGGAAACCCGGCTGACCGTCAACCAGGCGATGGAACTCCTCCCGTCGTGGAGCGCCAACGGCGAAAAGATCGTCTTCACCTCCTACCGCCGAAACTCCCCGGAATTGTACATCTACGACCTGTACAGCGGAGCCACCCAGTTGCTCTCCACGGGCGGGGTGAATTACGCCGCCGACTGGTCGATGGATGGCGAGCGGATCGTCTACACCTCCTCCAAAGACGGCAATGCCGACATCTACGTCTACCACGTTCCGAGCGGGCAACACAAACGACTGACCTTTCACCGGGGCATCGACACCTCGCCAGTCTGGAACCCGAGCGGGCGGGAGATCGCCTTCATCTCCGACCGCAGCGGCAGCCCCCAGGTGTACCTGATGGATGCCGAGGGGGCCAATGTCCGCCGTATCACCTACGAGGGGAGCTACTACGATTCGCCTGCCTGGTCGCCCGATGGCACCCGGATCGCGTTTGTGGCGAGGATCGAGAGCCGCTTCGACATCTACGTGTACCACCTGCAGTCGGGGGCCTTTGCCAAGATCACCGAAAATGCGGGACGCAACGAGAACCCCTGCTGGTCGCCCGACGGCCGCCATCTGGTGTTCTCCTCCAACCGCGGCGGGTCGGCCCAACTGTACCTGGTCGACTTCGATGGCAGCAACGTCCGCCAACTCACCACCACCGGACAAAACCGCATGCCCAAGTGGCAAAAATCGGTCCGCTGAAATTGACTTTCACCTTCCGTTATAATATAGTCAAACAATCTCAGGAGGTCGCATGAAGAAGGTCATCACCCTGCTCTCCCTGGCCATGTTGCCGCTCATCATGACTCAGTGCGCCGGCAAGAAAGCCGTTACCGAAGCCCCCGTCGCCCCGGCAACCCCGGTGGTGGAACGGGTCGACGAACAGGCCGCCAAGGTCGACCAGCCCGTCCTGAGCGAAGAAGAGATCTTCCAGCAGAAATCGCTCGCCCAGCTCAACGCCGAAGGCAACCTGCGCCGGGTTCACTTCGACTACGACCAGTACCAGATCCGCGAAGACATGAAATCGATCCTGTCGGCCAATGCCGACTGGCTTCTCAAGCACAAGAGCATCGAAATCCTGGTCGAGGGCCACTGCGACGAGCGGGGGACCATCGAGTACAACATCGCCCTGGGCGAAAAGCGGGCCGCGTCGGCGCAGAACTACATCGCCTCGCTGGGTGTTCCCGCCTCGCGGATCAAAATCGTCTCCTACGGCAAGAACAAGCCCCTGGCTCCCGGCAACGACGAAGACAGCTTCGCCCAGAACCGGCGGGCCGAGTTCGTCATCACCAAGAAGTAAGGTTTGAACGTGAAGAGGTTCCTCCTCCCCCTGATCCTGGTGGCAGCCTGCGCGTTGCCGCTGGCTGCCATCAAGAAAGACACCCAGTTGATCCTGGACGAGATCCAGAAGTTGGCAGACCAGTTGACCCTGACCGACCAGAAGCTCACCCAGACGGTCTCCGAGTTGACTCGCAAGGTGGACATCATCGAGGAGCGGGTGGCGGCCATGGCCCGGGGCCAGGCCGATCTGCAGCAGGGGCGGGAGAGCACCCAGGTCAGCCTGCAATTCTTCAAGGAAGAGTTGACCGAGATCAAGAACTCGATCAGCCGCCTCAGCGATCGCGTGATGAATACCCCGCTTGCCACGGGTCCGGTTCAAGGCGCTCCCGTAGCCAATCTCCCCGCCAAGGGAAACGAGCCTCCGGCAACCATTCCGGCGGCGGGAAGCAATGCGGCCGCCCTGAACGGAGACCCCAACAGCGCCTACTACGCGGCCTATTCCGACTACCTCAAAGAAAACTACCCGACCGCCATCGAGGGCTTCCGCCAGTTCATCCGCTCGTTTCCCGACAGCGGCCTGGCCGACAACTCGCTCTACTGGATCGGCGAATGTGCCTACGCCCAGAAGAAATACCCGGAGGCGGTGGCCACCTTCGGCGAACTGATCTCCCGCTACCACGATGGGGACAAGGTGCCGGCGGCGATGCTGAAACGAGCCTATGCCCTGGCCGAATCGGGGCGACAGTCCGAAGGGGCTGCCGGGCTCAAAGAGTTGATCTCCCGCTTCCCCCTGGCCGAGGAATCCAAGCTGGCCAAACAGAAACTACAGGAGTTGAACGATTAGATGAGCAACGTCCGCAGTCTCAACCGTGTGATCCTGGTCGGAAAACTGGGCAAGGATCCGGAAATGAAGGTCATCGCCAGCTCTGGCCGTGACGTCGCCAAATTCACCATGGCCACCAACGAGGGCTACTTCGACGCCAACAAGGTGTGGAAAGACATCACCGAGTGGCACTCTATCGTGGCGTTCGGCCCGGCCGCCAAAAAGGCGGAAAAGTTCAGCAAGGGCGACATGGTGCTGGTGGAAGGACGGATCAAGAGCCGCAAGTGGACCGACAAGAACAATCAGGAGCGGATCTCGTTCGAGATCGAGGCCGCCAACCTGGTGATGCTCGAAAAAAAGAACCGGGAGGGAGGATCGGGCTATTCCGCCCCGGCGTCCCGCGACGGGGACGCCTATCAGGCGCCCTATGAAAACCGGGCGGCCAGTTTCCCGGGCGAAGGGGGCGACATCGATTCCTTTCCGGTCGATGGGGAGGATCCATTCTAGGTGGCCTTCGTAAACTACAACAACAAGGAAATCACCGCCAAAATCGTGTACTACGGCCCTGCCCTGAGCGGCAAGACCTCGTGCATCCGCTACATCTACAACGACAACCAGGTCGGTAACAAAGGTAAACTCATCACCCTCGACACCGACGGGGATCGCACCCTGTTTTTCGATTTCCTCCCCCTGGAAATCGGCAAAGTCGGCAACTTCGCCATCAAGATCCAGCTCTACACCGTCCCCGGACAGGTCGCTTACGACACCACCCGCAAACTGGTGCTTCAAGGGGCCGATGGCATCGTGTTCGTCGCCGACTCCCAGGTGGTCATGCGCGAGCAGAACGTCGACAGTTTCCAGAACCTCAAAAAGAACCTGAAACTCAACAACTTGCAATTCGGCGACATGCCGATCATCTTCCACTTCAACAAGCGCGACTTGCGCGAAACCCTCCCCGTCGAACTCCTCAACCGCGACCTGAACCCCGACAATCGTCCGTTCTTCCCCACCATCGCCCCTACCGGCGAAAACGTGTTGGAAGGGCTTCATTCGATCATCAAATTGGTGATGATCCACCTGAAAAACAAACTGAGCGTTTTCCAGAAAGACAAAACGGTGATGTTCTCGCGGGAAGAGGTTACTTCCACCGCCAGCCAGGTAGCGGAAGAGCCGTTTGAACCGTTCGCCCCCCCCGAGGTCGAACGGGAAGACACCGAAGAAGAGGAGATTTTCGAACTGCAAGCCCCCCTTGCCGATGCTCCACCCCCGGTGGTTGCCGACGATGACGTCTTCAACCTCGGCGAGGAGATCGCCGCCCACGACGATGCCGACGAGTTCGTGGTCCCCGAGATCTCCTACTCCAACGAGGACAGTTCC
>CAZTNO010000232.1:2747-4708 GCA_964614865.1 uncultured Clostridia bacterium | reverse complement strand
AACAGAAGGTCAGCAGCGAGAACATGCGATCCTCGCGCCCGCCGGTCAGCGGGTCGTCCCGGCTCGACACCAGGTCGAACGGCAAGCCGACGATCCACTCGGGGCGGGTCTCAGAAAGGATCGAGGCACGGTCGAGTTGCCGCTCCTCCCCTTCCCGTGCATAGAGGATCCCCTGGCGGGTATAGACTCCGTCGCAGAAGGCCGACAGGATGGCGGCGAACAGGGCGTCGCCACGGTTGCGCGGGGAAACGGCGGGGGGGGGCGGCCCCTTGCCGTCGCGGGGAGTCAGGCGGCGCTTCAGTTCGCCGAACACCTCGCGGGCCAGGGCCAGCTTCTTCTGCGAGATCAAGGCCCGGTTCTGCCGGAAGCCCTGCCAGATCGCCAGCTGGTTGAGCAGGTCGGACTGGTCCCCACCGGCGATGATCCGCTGCCCCGCATATTCACGCGAGGTGATGCCGCGGGTCTCCAGGATGGCGATGACATGCAACGCCTCGAGCAGGACCCCCGCCCCACCCCGCTCGGCTTCGATCAACAGGCGGGCCGCCCTCACCGACACCGGCAGGTTGACCATGCGCCGGCCATCGGCGGTCACGCCGCCCCGTTCGTCGAGGGCCCCGAACACGGTCAGGGTGGCCACCGCCCGCTTGACCAGCGGGCGACTGGGCCGGTGGAAGAAGGGGAAATCGAGGGGATCGAGAGCCCAGGAACGCATGCGCAGGACCACCGCCTCGAGGTTCAGGCGCTCGATTTCGGGGGTGGGGTATTCGGGACGCTCGGCGGGGCCGTTTTCGGCACACAGGATGTACATGCCCGGACGGGTCCGCCCCGCCCTCCCGGCCCGCTGCTCGCACTCGGCCCGCGAGATGTCGGTGGGGTAGAGCCCCTCGATGCCGTTGACCAGGCGGATCTCCTTCTTCAACCCGAGATCGACCACCGCGTCGATGTCGTCGATGGTCAGGCTGGTCTGGGCCACGTCGGTGGCCACCACCGCCTTGGCCACCGGGTAGTGGGCGAACACCCGGGCCTGGTCGGCCAGCGGCAACTCGGCATGCAGCGGCAGGATCACCGGTTTTTCCGCCCCACCCCGGGTCAGGCTCCGCAGCTCGCGGATGAAGTCGTCGATCTCCTGCTTGCCAGGCAGGAAGGCCAGTACGTTGTGCTTCTCCTCGAGCAGGGCGGCCACGTCGGGCAGGGCGAAAACCCCTTTGCGGAAGAAGTGCTGCACCGGATAGCCCCGGCCCGGCACCGAGATCACCGGGGCCCCGTGAAAGAAGGAGGACAACTGCTGGCCGCGCAGCGTGGCGCTCATCACCACCACCCGCCGACCCCGCCGCCGCAGGCTGCCGTCATCCAGGGCCCTGCGCACCAGGCCGACCAGCACCTCCTGGTTCAGGTTCCACTCGTGGATTTCGTCCAGGATCAAAACATCGGCCGTACTCTTGCCGCGGATCTCCTGGACCATCTGCACCCCGTCGGTCTGGTAGACCAGGGTGGTCTCGGAGGAGACCCGGCGGTCGAGGCCGGTGGCGTAGCCGATGGCCCCGCCCCAGGTACACCCGGCCTGGGCGGCGACGTATTGGGACAGGGCCCGGGCGGCGATCCGGCGTGGTTGGGTGACGGCCACCCGCTTGCCCTGTCGCCACAGCCACAGGGGGACCCGGGTCGACTTGCCGGCGCCGGTTTCGGCGGTCAGGATCACCACCGGATTCCCGGCGATGGCAGCCTCGATTTCAGCCTGGTAGTCGTCGATGGGAAGCCGGAACTCGTCGGACATGAGGCGGAAACCTAGCGGCGGGTTCCGACCAGCAGGCCGGTTCCGGCAGCGAGCTCGAGCCTTTCGGGCCCGCTCAGCCCGGCTTCCGACATCCAGGCGGCCAGTTCGCCCCGGGTGTAGGTATTGCCTCCGGCGGTAGCCACCAGCATGTTCAGCGAGAACAGGGAGCCCGCCCGGGGGGTGGTGC
>CAZTNO010000232.1:0-2737 GCA_964614865.1 uncultured Clostridia bacterium | reverse complement strand
TCCTGAACCACCAGCCGGCCACCGGGGCTCAGGGCGGCGGCGGCCCGCTTCAGCAGCGCCCGGTTTTCCTCGGGGGTGTTGATATGCACGATGGCCGACAGGATCACCAGGTCGAAGCCATCGCCGAAGGGGTCTTCCAGGTAATTCCCGCTCAGGCAGGTCACCCGCTCGGTCAGGCCCGCCGCTTCGACGTAGCCCCGGGTCAGGACCAATACCTCGGGCAGGTCGAACAGGCAGGCGGTGGCCTGGGGATGGGCCCGCAGAAAGGCCATGGCGATCCCGCCCGAGCCGGCACCGATGTCGAGCACCCGGGAGATCGGCGCAGGCCCCAGTAGCGAGGCCATCTCCTCCCCCTGGGAGACGGCCCGGGCATGCATGGCGGCGATGAAGGCATCCCGCCGGCGCTCGGCGACCTCCCCGGCCTGGGGAGGCTGTGCCACCCGGCGCCCGGAGCGGACCGCCCCGGTCAGAGTCGACCAACTCTGCCACATCGACAGCAGGTGACCGAGCCCGCCCATGAAACGGGGCGAGGTGGGCACCAGCAGCTCGCCGGCTGCCTGGGTGTTGGCGTACCGGTTCCGGTCTTTGACCAGCAGACCGAGGCCGGTCAGGGCGTCGAGCAACCGGGTCAGTCCCCCGGGATCGGCCCCCACCCGCGCGGCCAGTTCGCCGGCGGGAAGCGCTCCCCCGGCCAGTTCGGCAAAGACGCCGAGCTCGAGGCCGGAGAGCAGGGTACGGCTGACTCGGAAGGCGGCGAACGCCTCGTACAGGCTTTCCGGGGTCCACAGCAACGGGTTCATCTCGCGATCTCCTGGGTGGCCCCTATTGTACCATCCCGGGAGGAAAATGGAGAGCCAGGGAACCGATCCCCGCCCTGGATTCCCTCGCTTCTCCCCTTTTCCCTATTATCGGATTATCGGGAGCATAGTCCGCCATGACCAAATCGATAGCGACGAACTTTGGAAATTCGGCGTAAGGCGAAGATGCCCTGGTCCTTCAGCCCCCAACGCCAAGCTCCGAAACTATCCTTTCGGTAATTCGCCCAGCGGGATGCCCAGGGCCTTGGCTAGCCCCTTGCCGTAGGCGGGGTCGGCCTTCAGGCAATGGCCGATATGGCGCATCTTGACCTCCACCGAAGCGCCGGCGATATCGATGGCGGTGTTGGCGATCAAGAGCTTCTGCTTTTCCGCCCCCATCAACCGGAAGAGCAGGCCCGGCTGGGTGAAGTAGTCGTCGTCATCCTGGCGAAAATCCCAGTGACCCGCCGCCCCGGTCAGCGCCAGCGGTGGTTCGGCGAATCCGGGCTGCTGCGCCCACTCGCCAAAGCTGTTGGGCTCGTACCCCAAGGTGCCACCGTAGTTGCCGTCGGTGCGCATGGCCCCGTCGCGGTGATAGCTGTGGTAGGGGCAACGCGGCGCGTTGACCGGAATCTGGTGGTGGTTGACCCCGAGACGATAGCGCTGGGCATCTCCGTAGGAAAACAGGCGCCCTTGCAGCATCTTGTCGGGAGAAAAGCCGATGCCGGGCACCACGTTGGCGGGATTGAAGGCCGCCTGCTCCACATCGGCAAAGTAGTTTTCCGGGTTGCGGTTCAACTCCAGCACCCCGACCTCGATCAGCGGATAGTCTTTCTTGAGCCAGACCTTGGTGAGATCGAAGGGGTGGAACCTGTAGGAAGCTGCGTCCCGCTCGGGCATGATCTGCACGTACAGGGTCCAGCGGGGAAACGCTTTGTTTTCGATGCTTTCGAACAGGTCGCGCTGATGGCTCTCGCGGTCCCCGCCGATCAGGGCTCCGGCCTCTTCGTTGCTCAGGTTGCGGATCCCCTGTTGGGTGCGCCAGTGAAACTTCACCCAGCAACGTTCGTTTTTGGCGTTGACCAGGCTGAAAGTGTGGCTGCCGAATCCGTGCATGTGCCGGTAGGAAGCGGGGATGCCGCGATCGCTCATGACGATGGTGACCTGATGCAACGCTTCGGGTAGCGAGCTCCAGAAATCCCAGTTGTTCAGGGCGCTGCGCATGTTGGTGCGCGGGTCCCTTTTCACCGCGTGGTTGAGATCGGGAAACTTCAGCGGATCGCGCAAAAAGAAAACCGGCGTATTGTTGCCCACCAGGTCCCAGTTTCCTTCCTCGGTGTAGAACTTGATGGCGAATCCGCGGATGTCCCGTTCGGCATCGGCAGCTCCACGCTCTCCCGCCACGGTGGAAAAACGGACGAACAGCTCGGTCTTCTTGCCCACGGCGGAAAACAGCTTGGCCCGGGTATGGCGGGTGATGTCGCCGGTGACGGTGAAGGTGCCGAAGGCCCCCGAACCCTTGGCATGCATGCGGCGCTCGGGGATCACCTCGCGATCGAAATGGGCGAGTTTCTCCAGAAACCAGACGTCCTGGAGGAGTACCGGCCCGCGCGGGCCAGCGGTCATGGTGTTCTGATTGTCGACCACGGGGGCGCCGTTGCGGGTGGTCAGCCCTGCTTTCTTTTTCATTTTTCCTCCCTGGTGAATGCGACGAATCGTACGGGGGCGATTGTAGTTGACCCGCTATCAATAAATCAACCTGCTGATTCGAATTTTGAGGTCACGTCGCCCCTCGGGGACTCGCCCCTCGGGGACGGTTCTTTGAAGTATTGAAGTGTTTCCGAACAAATGCTCGCTATTCCTGGATCAAAGTAGAAATTGATTTATTTTAGTCATTCTTATTTGATGTATCCCATGGATGCCTAATCAGACAAATCCAC
>CAZTNO010000231.1:0-4733 GCA_964614865.1 uncultured Clostridia bacterium | reverse complement strand
CCCCCGAATTCAGCAGATCTTCCCGCGACACCACCGAGACGATCCCCGGGGTGTCGCGCAGGGTGGTTGCCTTCTTGGTGGCGACGGTGATTTTCACGTTCAGTAAATCCTCAAGCGAGATGTCGGCCAGTTCGGTGGTCTGGGTTTTCTCTTGAGCCGCCAGCGGAAACGAGCCGACCGACAGCAGACCCCCCAGCACAAACGCAACCAAAAGCGATCGCATGCCCATGAATACCCCCTTTTTGTAGGTGATGCCCCCCGCTTTTGGCCGGCGCCAGGCCCGGTAAGGACAGGCACGCCGGTATGCTGTTTCAAGAGGGGGGCGGAAATCCCAACGGCCGGGAGAGAACATGCTATCTCCCCCTAGCAAAAAAATCTGCGCAGAGCCCACCAACCGAACCAGGCCAGAGATTTCCCGTAAAAAAGGCTATCTGGCGACGGTCACAGGCTGCCGATGATCACCGCCAATTGCAGGAAGGTGGCGGGAAAATCGGCCCCCTGGGCTTTGGCGGCAGCGATGGCCATGATGATCTTGGGGTTCCCGTCGAGGGTCTTGACCGAGATGGCCCCCCCCCCTGTCCTCACCCCGGCGTCTGCGGAGGTGAACATCAGCGCCTTCACTTCGGTGGCTTTGGCCGAGGCGGCCTTGTAGTCTGCTGCCCAGTTGGAGTCGATGTAAACCACTTTGTACTGGGGGATGTCGGCTACCGAGGCCATATTTTCGGCAAAGTACTTCTTGCCGCCGATAAGCAGGGTGTCCTTTTCGGAATTGAACCCTTTCAGCACCGAGTCGGAAGTGACGCCGATCTTGATCGGGTCACCGTACCTTTCAAAGTTGCGGTCGAAGGCCAGAATCTTCAGGATCAGTTTCATCTGGAGGTCGAACGGTACGTTCTGTGCCGGAGCGGGGATGACCATGACGGCGAAAACCAGGAAGACGATCGCGATGATGAAACGTTTCATGGAACCTCCTTTACAGCCAAAACTTCGATCCAACCGGGGCACCGGTCGCCCCACGGCCAATATCGGCGCTTGCCGGAAGAATCTTGAGGAGTATGAACTCATGACAAGAATAAATCAACCCGTACAAAAAAATAATCACGACCGCCGTTTCGGGGCACCGCGGTCCAGGATGCTCCGGTAGAAGGGGCGGTTGCGCAGGATGTTCTTCACGTAGTTGCGGGTCTCGGTGAAGGGGATCATCTCGATGAACTCTTCTTCGGGGACCTCGGGCATGCGGGTCAGCCACTCGTCGACCCGCCCCTCGCCCGCGTTGTAGGCTGCCAGCGCGCAATAGACCCGCCCGTCGTAGCGGTCTAGCAGCCAGCGCAGATAGCGGCAACCGAGCCTGGTGCTGATGGCGGGATCGGTCAGCCGTTCCTGGGCCCGGTCGATCCCGGTCATGGCCCCGATGCGCCTCCCGGTGGCCGGCATGACCTGCATGAGGCCGACGGCTCCGACCGGCGAAACGGCATCGGCGCGAAAGAAAGTCTCTTCACGGATCAACCCCATCACCCGGGCGGGATCGAGCCTCTCCTCGCGGCACGACGCTTCGATTTGCGGCCGGAACGCCACCGGAAAGAGGAGAAAATCGAACGCCGGGGGGAGTCGCAAGGACATGATGTCGGGGAACACCTTGCGCACCAACAGGAAGGCCGCCTGGTAGCGGCCGCTGCCATGCTGGATCAGCGCTTCAACCAGCACCGACATGCGCCAGTCCAGCGAATCCTGGGCGAAGGGCTCTCGCAGGTGGCGTATCGCCTCCAACGCCTCGTCGACGTAGCCCTGCTGCCAGAGGGTGCGCACCCGGTCCAGCGGCTCCTGCCGGCGGGGATCGAGCGATCCCGCCAGGGCGCTGAGAAACAGAACGGGTTGCCGGGGCCCCCCGGTGGTGGCAGGGACTCGACTGCTGTAGTAGGAAAAAGGATAGTCGGCGATCGCCGCCGGTTGATGAAGCAGGCGGGCTTGCCAATACAGCGAGGGGACCCGGTAGTGGGAAAACGGCGATGCGGTGCCCCGGTTGAAGGCTTGCAGGGCGGGGTCGGTCCGCCCCTGGCGCATGAGCAGCCAGGCGATGCTCCATTCGGTTTTCCAGCGCAGTTCCTGCTGGAAGGGGCAGGTGTCCCGGTACCGTTCGAGAAAGTGCAGCGCCAGGTCGTACTCGCCCCGCCCCAGCAGGATGGCGGCCGAATCGGACAGGAGCTCGGCATAGAGATCGGGCCAACGACGCAGGGCGTTCACGCGGGCGATCACTTCCTGAAAACTCCCCCGTCGCAGGTCGATCTTGATGCGCAACCTCTCCCGGCGCGGGGTCCAGACCCCGTCGGCTATCCGGGCGAGCAACGACAACGCCGGGTCGTAGGCTTTGCGGCGATAGTGCAGCTCCGCTCCGTACAACAGGGTGAGCTGGGGATCGCGGGCCAGGGGGAGTTCGCGGACAAGCTGGCCGAGCGCCCCGCGTTCGAGCAAGCGGTCGAAGCGTTCGGGCCAAAAAGAGGAGGGGAAATCCTGGCACCACTGGTTGATCAAGCCCGCTGGAAGGGTGCGCATCGCCAGTTCCAACGAACCGCTGGCAAACCAGCGCCGGAAGAGCTGTGCCGCCTCGCTGATGCGGCCCAGTTTCCAGCTGGCGATGATCGCCATCGCCCGCTCGGTTTCCCCGGGAGTTGCCACCTCGCCCAGACGTTGTTCCAGAATCTCGAACTGCCCTTCCTGGAAGAGGAGCTGTCGCTCGAGCCGGTTGTGGCGCCCGGTTAACAGGGATCCTGCAGGCACGCTGGCAAGGAGGGCGGACGCCCGCGGCAGGTCTTTGTCGAGGAGGGCGGCGGCGGCGAGCCGCAAGCGGGCTGCCAGGCGAATCTCGGGCAACCGATGCTCTAAGTCAGTTTGGGGGTCGGGAATCCGGTCGGGAGCCGGCCGAAACTGGGCGAGGACCCGGTAGGCCGGGGCTGCCTCCCGGTAGGAAACCGGCGAAGGGGCCGTGGGCGGATCGCCGGCCAGCCAGAGGAGAATCAGGTAGGACGCCGCCATCGACAGAATCAGCAAGGCGCAAAGGAGCAGCAGGTAGAGGAATAGGGGTGATCCCGGCCTGCGAAAAAACCTGGGACCCTGGCCGTTCACCGCCAGAACCCCCTAGGGATGGATCTCGAAGGGGTAGCCTCGCATGGCATCGCGATCCCCCCGCGCCAGCGTCTTGACCAGCTGCTCTTCGAAGGGGGTCAGGTCGTTGTACTTGCGCAGGTATTCGTCGCGGGCCTGGATCAGCGTCTCTTTGAGAGTCGAGAACAGATTGCGGTTTTTCAGCCCCTCTTCGACCATCTGCTGGTTGTAGAGGATGATGTCGCTGATGATCACCCGGGCGTACCGGTTGGATTCGGGCTCGCGCCTGGGCGGTTCGGTCTTGTCGAGATCCTGGGGCGGGATGGGGATCCGTCCGGGCATCATGGCGGGCTCGGGAGCGGGCTCTGCGGGTTCGGGCCCCTCGATGAATTCCTGGGTCTTCACCCGGGAGAGGATCTTCTGTTTGAGGGGGAGCAGGTCGAGGCTGAGCTCCCCCACGGTGGCCACGATTTCGATCTCCCGGGGGCGGATCGGCCGATCGTCGCCGGCATCGGCATAGATCACCGCCTGGGGTTTGCCTTTGACAAAAAAGGGCAGGACGAAGACCTCGCGGGGTTTTTCGCCCCCAAGCCGGTTGTAGATGAGAAAATCGTCGGGCTCGGCCAGCGGATTGCCCTGATAGGCGACTTTGCTCTGCAGGACCCGGGCAAAGATCGTTTTCGCCGACAGCGAGAAAAAAACCTTCTTGATGTCCTCGTCGCCGATCTCGCCGTTCTTGCCCTCGAAACCTCGCCCCTTCCAGCCAACCAGTTTGTCTTCCCGCAGCAGGAACAGGGCCGAGCGCCGGCAAAACGCGTTGATCCCCTCCAGCAGGGAGGTGATCAGCCCCAGCTGATTGGCCGAAGCGGCGATCTCCTTGACGGTGTGATGCAGGCTGGCAACCGTCTTGGCCTCGTTTCCCGCCTCATCCTGACCGGCGGCCTCGGGAACGTCGAACACCACCAACTCGTCGAGTTTCTTGAGTTGGTCGACCTGGGAGATCAGGTTGTTCTGGAACACGTCGATCCGTCCCAGCATCAACTGCAGCTTTTCGCTCAGGATTCCCTCGATCAGGTTGTGGACTTCGTTTTTCTTCATGTGGCCTCCTGTCGTCAAACCCCCGCTTCGAGCCGGCTCGCCAACAATTCGGGAAGACCGGCCTCGCGGATCTTGCGTTGGGTGGTTTTGAAATCGTAGTTAAAGCGGACGAACTGCAACTCCCGCCGGGATGAGTCGTAGATGACAAAACTTGGATTGGGGTTCTTGTCCCGGGGTTGGCCGATGGAACCGGGATTCACCAGATAGCGGGTATTGGCGTCCAACTTGATCTTGCAGGTGTCCTGCAGCGAGACCACGTCGATTTTGCCATTGCGCAACATGTAGATGATCGGGAAGTGGGTATGGCCGAAGAAGCCGATCGAGGTCTCCATCATGCGAAACGATTCGGCGGCTTCGAACACCGAAAACACGTAGTAATCCTCATCGAAGGCCGATCCGTGACAGAGGGTGATGAAGCCGTCCACGACGGCGGGGCCGCGGGGCAGATCCTTGAGGAAGCGCAGGTTGGCGTCGTTGATGTGGAGCTTGCTCCACTCGGCCGAAAAAGCGGCGGCGGGGTTGAACAGCGAGGAGGA
>CAZTNO010000230.1:3926-4751 GCA_964614865.1 uncultured Clostridia bacterium | reverse complement strand
CATCGCCGGAACCTATCAGGACCTTTCGTCCCAGCAGACTCTTCACAACGAGAAAATCGCCATCATGGTCGACGAGATCAACACCATGGGGCGGGCCATCACCCGGCTGAACACCCAGATCACTGCCGCGGAGAACGCCGGCCACGAGGGCAACGACCTGATCGACGAACGTACCCGACTGATCAAACAGGTGTCCGAACGGATCGGGGTCGACGTGCACTACGAGCAGTCCTCGGGGGCCGCAACCTTGACCATCGCCGGCCGCCCCTTTGTGGTCGGCGGGCAGATGAACGTGTTGTCGGTGGTGCGGGATCCCGGAAACTCCAGTTACTATGATGTGCATATCGCCACCTCGGGCACTTCGACCGTCGACATCACCGGCGGGATTCGCAATGGAGAGATGGGGGGGCTTTTGGCCGCCCGGGACACGGTGATCCCTGAACTCAAAAACAAGCTCGACAACCTGGCCTACGGGCTCATCAGCCAGGTGAACGCGATCCACCAGACCGGCTTCGCCCTCGACGGCACCACCACCGGCCAGGATTTCTTTGTCGGTTTCACCCCGCTCTCTCCGGGCGATTACACCGGAGCCGCGAGTTCGCTGGAGGTGAACCCGGCCCTGGTCGCCGACGCCACCTTGCTGGCCGTCTCCGCCAACGGCACGGCGGGCAACAACGAAACGGCCCTGTCTTTGGCCGCGCTGGTCAATTCCGGCAACGTGGTGGATTCGGACAACGACGGTACCGCCGATTTCGGCACCTTCCACGACTACCTGCACTCGGTGTACGCCTCGCTCGGCAACCAGTCGGCACTGGCCAAGAGTGA
>CAZTNO010000230.1:0-3906 GCA_964614865.1 uncultured Clostridia bacterium | reverse complement strand
GCCGATTCGCACCAGACGTTGCTGACCAACTTGAAAAACAACCGCGATTCGATTTCGGGAGTTTCACTCGACGAGGAGGCGGCCAGCCTGATGCAGTACCAGAAAACCTACCAGGCGATCGCCCAGTTCGTCGGCGTTGTCAATCGCTTGACCGACACCCTGATGGCGATCGGCAACACCTGAGGTTTGCGCCCCATGAACCCTCTACCCCGTTTCACCCTTCCCGGGAGGTAACCCATGCGTGCCGTTGAAAGCATTTGGCAACGTAATTTTCTGATCAACCTGGCCGTGACCAAGGGGAGGTACGATACCGCCCTGAACCAGGTGACCTCGGGAAAGAAGCTGATCAACTTTTCCGACAACCCGTCCGACGCCGCTTCGGTGTTGTCGCTGAAAAACCAGTCGGATCAGATCACCCAGTTCGATCGCAACATCGCGGCGGGCCTCTCGTTGCTGCAGCCCGCCGAAACTGCGGTGAACTCGAGTTTGACCCTCATCTACCGGGCCATCTCTCTGGCCGAGCAGGGAGCTTCCGAGCAGAACACCGGCCAGGCCCGGGAGATTCTGGCCGACAACGTCGACCAGTTGCGTGATCAACTGTTGAATTACGCCAATTCCGAGGTGGCGGGCAAGTTCCTGTTCGCCGGGTCCAATACCCTGACCACCCCTTATGTCAAGGATCCCCTCAGCGGCGTGGTCACCTACCCCGGCAATGGCGAAGAGGTCCGGATTCAGGCCGATTTCTCGGTTCAAGCGACCACCAACGTGCCCGGCAATCAGATTTTTTCGGGGCCAATCGACGTGTTCCAGCGACTGGCCGTTCTGCGCGATGCGCTGCGGGCCGATGACACGGCTACCATCGCCGGCTCGATCAGCACCATGGGCGAGGTGGTGGAGCAGTTCAACCAGGCCCTGGGCGTGATCGGCAATTCGTCTTCCCATCTGATGGACATTCGCGGCCAGCTGAAGAGCTTCCAGACTTCGCTGATGAGCCGGATATCGACCCTCGAAGATGCCGACCTGGCGTCGGCGATTTCGAATCTGAGCAAAGAGCAAACCGGCCTGCAGGCCACCCTGAATGCCGGTAGCAGAATCCAGCCGAATTCGCTGATGGATTACATGACCTGAGGGTTCTTTTTGGGAAAATGACGGACCCCGTTGCCAAGCGGGCGAGCCAAGCGTTATAATCACCTCTGCGAGGCAACGGAATGCAAATCGAAAGCAAGCTTTTGGGAACGGTGGAGTTCGGCGAGGACAGCATCATTCGCATGGATGAGGGACTGATCGGTATTTCCGGGCAAAAGCGGTTCGTTTTGCTGGAAAAGGAAGACTTCGCTCCCTTCGGCTACCTCCAGTCGATCGACGACCCCTCCCTGTCGTTGGTGGTGATCAACCCCTTCCTGGTCGAGCATGAGTACCGGTTCTACTTGCCCGAGGAGGACCTGCGCTCCCTGGAGATCAGCCAGCCCGCCGACTTCCAGTTGCTGTCGGTGGTGGTGTTTTCTGCCAGTGTGACCGAGATCACGGTGAACCTCAAGGCCCCCATCCTGATCAACATCCATACCCGCAAGGCCAAGCAGGTCATCCTGATAAACAACGACTACGGGGTGTCGGAGCCGCTCATCAAACCTTCCACGCTGGCGCAGAAGCCTGCCGAAGTGGCCAAGGGCTGACATGTTGGTGCTCACCCGCAAGCTCAACGAGAGCATCGTGATCGGCAATCACATCGAGATCAAGGTGCTCAAGGTCGGCCGCAATGTGGTCGAAATCGGTATCTCGGCTCCCAAAGAGGTGTCGATCTTCCGTCAGGAGGTCTTTGTGGAGATCCAGCGCAAGAACATGGAGGCCATCCGTTCGACCGCCGCGGGCGACCTCCATCAGGTGGGCAAACTGGTACGGGCGCGCTCTCCCAAAAAGGGCTGATTTTTCCCGGCTACCGCTTGCCCGGCTCGCCGGAAAGCGAGGAAAATCCCCGGCGCAGCGAATAGGAGCGGCCGTATCCGGCACTGCAGTTGACGATTTCCACCCCGATTTCCCCTGTCGGGGTACACGTGTAGGTCTCCTCGATCCACTGCCCCGCGAGGTGGGGGGCGGGATGGACATCGGTTGCCAAAAAGCGGGTTTGGTTCTGGAGCGCCGGGTCGTAGGGGAAAAAGACTTCGCTCCACACCGACACGTTCCCGGCAGGTTGCCCCCCTTCGCCCAGCGAGGAGAACTCCTGAAAGCGGAAGTGGCCGATGTTGTGGGTGGGGGCGTAGCGACGACAGACCCGAGCCGGTGGCGAGCCGGCAACGATGGGGGTGGCCGAGGTGAAGATCAGGTCGATGACCTTGCGCCGCCCCCCCTCCTCCTCACGCCATACCCCGAAGTTTCGCGAGAGGCGGTCCCGCACCCAAAGACCGGTGGCCGGGTCGGCCGCAACGGCCAACCCGATGGCGGTGGCCGCGTGGGGGTAGGGCGACTTGCGTACCCGGCGACCGTATTTTTCCCGGATCATCCATTCGATCGGAGGGAAGTCGCTCGAGCCACCGGTCAGGTATATGGCCGCCAGAAGAGCTGCCGATTCGGTGGCGTTTCCGGCGGCTGTCTCGATGGCCCGCTCCAGGGCAACCACGGTGCGCTCGATCAGGGGTTGGCAGGCCCTGTAGAAACGGGCGACCGGCACCGTCACCTGGTCCATTCCGGGATAAACGTCGGAGAAGTCGAGAAAAACTTTCTTGCGATGGGGGTTCAGCCGCTCTTTGGCCTCCTGGCACTCCTGGAGAAGGCGTGAGCGCTCTTTCTCTCCCGCAGGGGGGGGGAGAGCGCACCCTTCCAGCGCCAGCTCGAGGAGGATCTGGTCGAAGTCGTCGCCGCCGAGACGGTCAATGCCTTCGGCGGCGAGCACTGCGTGGTCGCCTCCGCAGATGGCGATCACCGAGGAATCGAAAGTTCCGGCACCGAGATCGTATACCGCCAGCCACTCGCGAGGCGACCTGCGGCTTTGGGCCAGAATCTGTCGCTGGGTGTATTCGAGCCCCGCGGCCGATGGCTCGTGCATCACGGCCGAAACCGGGAATCCCGCTCGGCGGAAGGCTTCCAGCGTCAGGAATCGCTGGTTGCTGTTGGCTCCGGCTGGCACCGAAATCACGACTTCTTTGGGGGAAAAACTGGACAAGTCCGAGCCGTTCTCCAATGCGTCCCGCAGGGCCAGGCAGTACCGGGTAACCAGTTCCAGCGGAGTGGGAGTGCCCGGAAACTCCCGGATGGGCTCGTCGGGGGCAGAGTGACCGAGCTCTCGTTTGAACGAAAACCAGAGCTTCGGACAGGGGGCCGGCCCCGGGGGGGGGGGAGCTGCGGCAAACCCGAACCGGTAATCCGATCCGGTATAACCGATCAGCGACGGGAACCAGTCGCACCAATCCCCGGCAGGAGTACGGAAGCGGACCACCGGATAATTGCCCCGGTCGCTGGCCGCCACCACCGTTCGGCTGGTGCCCAGATCGATGCCCAGGTTCATGGGGTCACCGACCAAAAAAGGGGGGGAGCGGGGGGATCCTATTCACGATCCGGAGGGGGGGGAGGGGCGAACAGGCGCCGGCCGACCAGCCCTCCCACCGCACCGGCCGCAGTGGAGGCCAGCACGAAAAAGACCAGCATGACCACCACGATCATGCGGAAGGAGCCGCTTTGTAGCAGCGGGAGAACCTCTTCGCCGGCACCGGGAAACAGGGGGGCGATCCGGCTCATCGATTCTTCCAGTTGCTCGAGTGACACCGAAAAGAGGCTGAACAGCGAGACGATCGCGAAGAAGAGACTGCCCGACAGGCCACTGAAAGCTCCGGCCAGTAGCGAAGTGCCCCGGGACAGGAGCGGGTTGGTGCGGAAGAGATGGCGAACGGCAAAAGCCCCCCCGACCACCATCCA
>CAZTNO010000229.1:0-4846 GCA_964614865.1 uncultured Clostridia bacterium | reverse complement strand
ACCTCGCCGGCGAGGCGCTGCGGGTGGTGGTCTTGCTGGCCGTCTGCCGTCACCGCAAGCTCTTCACCCTGGCCCTCCCCCACTGGCGAACCGATCCGCAGATGAGCGACTTCTTGCGGGTCGCCGCCCTGCAGATCTCGGCCATGCTGGTGGTAGGCGGCACCACCCTGATCGACAAAACCCTGGCCTCCTGGCTGTCGGCGGGCAGCGTCTCGCTGCTGTTCTACGCCGAGCGGATTTTTTTGATCCCCATGAACATGCTCGATGGCGGGGTGATGACGACCCTGCTCAGCCACTGGAGCGAACGTCACGCCGGGCGAGAGGGGGGTGGGTTGCTCGGCGATGCCCATCAGATGGCCCGCTGGATGTTTCTGTTCGCCCTGCCGTTCGCCCTGCTGTTCGTTTTGGGGGCGGGCTGGATCGTGGAACTGGCATTTGGCCGGGCGCAGATGGCCCGCGCCGACCTGGACACGATTCGCTGGCTGGCGGTGGTCTACCTGCTGGGCTTCGTCCCCGGCATGGTGGGCCGCATCTACACCCGGGCGTTGCTGGTGCTGCGGGCCTCGCAGGTTCTTTTGCGCTCGACCCTGCTGCAATTTCTGGTGGGGATAATCTCCAGCCTGGTGCTGATGCGTTGGCTTGGCGTGATCGGGCTCGCCTGGTCGTCGGTGCTTGGCCAGGTTTTCCTCCTCTTCTACGTGCGCCGCGAACTGACCCGGCTGCTCCAGGATCCCCCCCGTCCGGAAACCGATCCCCCGGCCCGACCTGCCGCCGGGACGGCGTGATATAATGAGGGCCACGGAGGGGGATATTTCCGAGACGAGAGACGGTGATTGGTCCGGGCTAGGCCGGTGGCGGCTGGCGGCGTCCCAGGGCGTGGTGCTGCTGGGGGATGCCTGCGCCTTGCTGGGGGCCCTGATGGTGATTGCCAGCATGCGCAGCACCCTCCCCGAGTGGCGGCTCGGTCCCCTGATCTGGCCCCTGTCGTGTTGGCTGGGGGCCTTTCTGGTGTCGGGTCTTTACACCCGGCGGCGCTCTTTCTGGGTGGAGGCCCGGGTTTCCCTCCGCAGCCTGGTGATGACCGGCGCCTTGATCCTGATCGGTCAGTCGTGGCTCTCGTCGCCTCCCGAATCGATGGGGGTGCGGTCGATGGCCGCCAGCGTCCTTTTGGGGGCCTTGCTGGTCCCGTTGGGGCGATTGGCCAGCAAGACGCTGCTCTTTTCGGCGAACTGGTGGCCCCGGCGCCTGCTGGTTGCCGGTGCCGGGCCGCAAACCCAGGGGCTCATCCACCTGTGCCGCCGGGCTCGCTCCCTCGGGTTCAAGGTGGTCGGGCTGCTCGACGACGACCGGAGCAAACCGGGCCAGCGGATTTCGGGGGTGGAGATCGTCGGACGCCTGTCGCAGGTGGAGCGATGGGTCCGCCGTTTCCAAGCAACCGACCTGATCATCGCCATCCCGGATCTGCCCGAGGAAAAGGTCCGCTCGCTGATCGAAAAGTGCCGCGAGCTGCGGCCGCAAATCCACTTCGTTTCGCCGATCGGAGAGTTCTTTCAGGAGGGGGTCTTTCTGAATCCCGTCGGCTCGACCTTCCTCCTCTCGGTGAGCGCTTTCCCCGGAGTGTGGCAGACTGCGGCACGGGACGCGGTGGAGCGCCTGCTGGCGCTGCTGGCGCTGCCGGTTTTGCTCCCGCTGGGCTTGCTGATTGCGGTGGCGATCCGTCTCGACTCGCCAGGGCCGGTTTTCTTCACCCAGGAGCGGCTGGGTAAAAACGGGCGCCGCTTCCGGCTGCGCAAGTTTCGCACCATGGTCGCAAACGGCGATGCGGTGCTGGCCCGCATTCTGGCCAGCGACCCGCAGGCCCGGCGGGAGTGGGAAACCTACCGGAAACTCAAGGGCACCGATCCCCGCGTGACCCGGGTGGGGCGGTGGCTCCGTCGTTGGAGCCTCGACGAGCTCCCCCAGTGTGGACACGTGGTGGCGGGCGACATGAGCCTGGTCGGGCCCCGCCCCTACCTGCCCCGCGAACTCAAGGACGGCGAGGTGCCAGCGCGGGTTTTGCAGGTGAGGCCGGGAATCACCGGACTTTGGCAGATTTCCGGACGCAGCGAACGGAAGTTTTCCGAGCGGGTGCGACTCGACGAGTTCTACGTGAGCAACCGCTCGCTGTGGCTCGACTTCGTGATCCTGGTAAAAACGGTGCGGGCGGTGATCACCGGCAAGGGAGCCTACTGATGGCGCCCGCGGGGGTCACCCCGGAGTGCCGTGCGGGGCCCCACCTGGCGCTGGTTTGCTCGGGCGGGGGCCACTTCCTGCAACTCCACCTGCTGGGCGAAGTCTGGGCCGATTGTTCCCGTTTCTGGGTGACTTTCTCCGGGCCCGACACCCAAAGTCTGCTGGAGGGGGAGCGGGTGTACTGGGCCCACTCGCCGACCAACCGGCATCCGGGCAACCTGCTGCGCAACCTGGGCCTGGCCTGGCGGGTGTTGCGCCGGGAAAGGCCCTCCCACATCCTCTCCAGCGGCGCCGGAGTCGGCGTCCCCTTCATCTGGATGGGGCGCCTGCTCGGCATCCCCACCATCTATCTGGAAGAGTTGACCCGCATCCGCACCTTCTCGCTGTCGGCCCGACTGGTGCGGCCGATCACCCGGCACTTCCTGGTGCAATGGCCCGACCTGCTGGCCCGGGGGGGGAAGGGACGCTACTGCGGGAGGGTGTTGTGATCTTCCTGACCGTGGGCACCGAGCGGTTTCCGTTCGACCGGCTGGTGGCGACCGTCGACCAGGCCCTGGTTCCCGGGGGGCCCCTCGCCGGCGAACAGGTGGTGGCCCAAACCGGTCCGCTGACCTTCGTGCCGAGGCATTTCCCCGTGCGTTCCCTGGTGCCGTTTCCCGAGATGGTGGATCTCTTGACCCGCAGCGAGGTGATCGTGGCCCACGCCGGGGTGGGCACGGTGCTGCTGGCCCTGAAGCTGGGGAGAGTCCCCATCGTGATGCCCCGCCTGGCGGCCCTGGGGGAACACCTCGACGACCACCAGCTCGAATTCGCCCGGCGGCTGGCCGAACTCTGCCGGGTGCTGGTCGCTTTCACCCCCGAGGAACTGATCGAGACGATCCAAAACTACTCCCGAAGGGTCGGTGACTGCCTCCCCCCGGGGCCTTCCGCTGAACGCCGTGATTTGGTGGCCGCCCTGCGTAACCTGACCGGACGGCCTTTCCCCCGGGGTGACGAGTGACCCGCCAGAAGGCGGCGGGTGGGGGCGGGGGGCGCACGTTCGACCTGCTCTTCCTGCTGGCCCTGCTGGCGGCGCTGGCAAAAATCGTCGTCCACCTGGGCTTCGCCCTCCTCCCCCTCCTCCTGCTCGCGGGCGGGGTGTTCCTCGGAAGGGGAGATCGCGATCGTTCCCTGCGGGTGTTTTTCTTTCTCCTGCCCTTGCTCGGGGCCACTCCGGCGGTCTTGTTCAACGGCTATCCCTTCAACCTGATGGCCAGTCCGCTCTTTCTGCTCGCCGGGATCGTGATCGGCGACCGCATGGCGGGTCGGACCACCGACTGGCGGGGGGGGTGGGTCCCCTTCTACCGGCTCTTCCTGCTGGCCCTGACGGTGTCGGTGGGGTTTGTCCTTTTACGCTGGTCGAACCTGTTCCAGGCGGGGGGGCTCCCGTTTGCCGACACCCCGGTTTCTCCGGCACTGGACCGGGTGTCGTTCGCCACGATCTACCCGGTGGTCACCCTGTTCCTGTTCGCCACCGCCCCTTTCGTGGGCGCCTTGATGGGTGGCGCGGGATGGGACTGGACTCGCCTGCTGGCCCCGCTGCGCCCCGGTTTTGCCCTCTCTTTGGTTCTCGCCCTGGCGCAGAAGACGGTGTTGCCCGGGTTGCTCACCCAGACCTGGTGGGTGGACCGCATGCACCAGGTGAATGGGGGGTTTTCCGACTTCAACGCCTTCGGCTTCTTTGCCGGCACCCTGCTGCTGATGGAGGTGTTTGCCTGGCGGGCCCGCGTTCCCCCCGAAAAGGGGCACTTTTGCCACGGGGGGAGCTTGTGGTTTGCCCTCCTTCCCCTGCTGGGGATCCTGCTCTCGGGGAGCCGGACGGCCTTCCTGTTCGTGCTGGCGGCGGGGTGTGCCCTGCTGACCTCCCGGCGTCTCCCCCTCAGGGTCAGAGCTGCCTTGTTGCTTTCCGGGGTGCTGTTGATCCTCGCTGCCGGGGGGGTCCTGAAAGACCGCCTGGTGCAGAGCGCTGTCAATTTGGCTGACATGGTGCGACAGCCGGGAACCAGCCAGGCTTCCCGGCAGTTCTGGAACACCCGACAGGAGCTGGCAGCAGACGGCTGGAACATGGTGCGCCAGCACCCGGTGGCCGGCATCGGCGGGGGGAATTTCTTGTTTTACCGGCAGTACCTCCACCGCGGCCGCCCCCCCCTCGAGGACCTTCCCCTCAACCACTTTCTGCTGATCCTGATCGAAACCGGCCTGATCGGCCTGGTCCTGTTCCTGCTGTTCCTGTTCCGGCTGTTGCGGGAGGCCGGCGGGGGGGCGGTGCGCTGGATCCTCCTGATCCAGTTGGCGGCCCTGCTCTTCAACAACTTCCTGTGGTTCCCCGAGTGCCTGCTGCTCTTCTGGGCAGTTGCCGCCGGCCCGGCTGCTCCCGCGGGTGCTCCGCCCCCTCTCCAGCGGCGCCGGGGTTGGGCCGGCGCCCTGCTCGTGCTGGGGCTCGTTTGCTGGAACGGGGTCGATTTTTCCCGCCTCCACCCAAGGAGCTGGGCGGGGCAGACCCGGGCCCGCTACGATTACGGCTTCTGGTATGCGGAGCGGGAGGGGGCGATTGTGTTTCGCTGGACCCGGGAGC
>CAZTNO010000228.1:0-4849 GCA_964614865.1 uncultured Clostridia bacterium | reverse complement strand
ATCGGCCACCCGGTGGCCAGTGACAACAGGAAGGAAAGGGCGAAGCCGAAGAAGATGCCGGCGATCCCGCCCAGCGCCGAGATGGTGAAGGTTTCGGCGATGAACTGCCGCTTGATGTCGATCTGCCTGGCGCCCAGCGCCCGCCGCAGGCCAATTTCCCGGGTTCGCTCCAGCACGGTCGCCAGCATGATGTTCATGATGCCGATGCCGCCGACCAGGAGGGAGATCCCGGCAATGCAGGCCATCACGATGGTGAAGATGTTCTGCGTCTTCTTCTGCTGCTCGTAGAGCGCCTCGGGGACGATCAACTCGTAGTCTTTCACCTCTTTGTGGTGGCGGGCGAGCAACTGGGCGAGGGTCGCCGCGGCAGCGCCGCTGGGGATGCCGGGCAGCAACTGCACCCGGAACTCGTCGATCTCCGGTTCGTTGGGGCCGAAACGGAACATCTTCAGAGCGGTGGCCAGGGGGAGGTAGACGTTGTTCTGCTCCCCCTTCAAGGCGACGCCCTGGAACTCGTTCTTGGTCAGGTTCTTGTCCCGCAGTACCCCCACTACCGTCAGCCAGAGGTGGTTGATCTTGAGGTGCTTGCCGATGGGATTCTCGCCCGGGAAAAGCACCTGGGAAACCCGGGAGCCGATCACACAGACGTGGGCGAAGGTGGCATCGTCGACCGGCAGGAGAAACCTGCCGGCGTTGATCCCCAGCCCGGACATGCGGGCATGGGTCGGCGTCACCCCCCACACCTCCGCGTCGCTCTCCATGGTTTTGCGGAACAGGGCGAACACCTTGACCTGCTTTCCGGCGCTGTAGGCGCTCAGGAAGGGCAACGTCTCGCGTGCGGCGTTCAGGTCCATCAGGGTGAGGCCGGGGGAGCTTTCGCGCATCTCTTTGAGCCGAGATTCGTCGAACACCCGGGTCTTGACGATGAGGTTGCGTAGCCCCATGGCGTCGATCAGCTGCAAAGCCTCTTCCTCCGCCCCCTTGCCGATGCTGAGCATGGCGATCACCGCCCCCACCCCGAAGACCATGCCGAGCAGGGTCAGGGTGGTGCGCAACTTGTGGGCAAAAAGCGACTCCAGCGATTCGGCGATTTCTGCTTTCAGTTTCATTGTTCAGCCCTGGCCCCGGCCCGAAGCGGCATTTTCCAGCACGAACTCTTCTCCTTCCCGCAGTCCCCGGGTGATGATGGTCCGAGTCAGGCTGCGCAGCCCGGTCTCCACCTTCCTCTTTTCGATCCCGGTGGATTTCTTGATGGTCAGGAAGGCGATGCCGCCCTCGTACACCAGTGCCTGGTTGGGGACCGAG
This sequence comes from uncultured Clostridia bacterium, assembly GCA_964614865.1. Lineage (GTDB taxonomy): Bacteria > Acidobacteriota > Aminicenantia > UBA2199 > UBA2199 > CAZTNO01. The sequence continues at coordinate 3,544 of CAZTNO010000228.1, read as the reverse complement.
ATGACGCCGCTCTTCTGCTGGGCGAAGATGGTGGCCTGGACCTGGATGCCCGGCTTCATCAGGCGGGGATCGACGACATCGAGGCTGACCCGCACCTCGAAGTACTTGACGGCGCTCTCTTCGTCCATCGCCTTGGCGATGGTGTCGATGCCAAGCACTTTTCCGTGAAAAACCAGGCTGGGTTCAATATCGAGCCGGACCTGGACGGGGAGGTTTTCGACGAGGCCCGACGAAGCCGACTCGAGGACAAAGACCTTGGCCTCAAAGCAACTGAAATCGGGCAAAGTGCCGACTTTTTGACCGGCCCAGGTGTTCATTCCCTGGTGGTACTTCTCTCCTCGCCAGGTTTTCTCCACCACCCAGACCCCGTCGTGGGGCGCCCGGATCTCCAGTGAGTTCATCGATTCCCGGAGCTGGTTTGCCTTGGTCGTGCTGGTACTCATCCGGGCCTGGAGGAGCTGCAGCTCGGCGTTGGCCTTCTTCTCCATCCGTTGTTTTTTCCCCTCGTAGTGGCGCTCCCGGGTGGTCTGGAACTCGAGATCGACCGCATCCTCGATGATCTTGTTCCTGGGAAAGATGGTCTCATCCCGGGCTGCGTAGACGTCCGCCATGTTCCGCTCGAGTGCGGTCAATGCGAGTTGGCCGAGCAGATCGCTTCGCTCCTTTCCCAGTTGTCGCTCTTTCTGCCGGATCTCCAGGTTCAGCCTGGCCATCTGATTCTCCTCGATCACCAGCGATTCTCGCAACGAGGTGACGTCGAGGCGGACAACCACCTCCCCCTGTCGCACGTTGGCGTTGTCGGCAGCGATCCAGGCGATGGTTTGCCGGCCCCGAACCCGGGGTGGGACCACAATGGCCGTCGCTTTCACCGCCTGCAACTCTCCCGCACCGGGGATGAGAATCTGAAAAACCCCCTTCTGTGCCCTCAAGGCGACCGGGTCCGGTCCGGTCGCCGCACACCCCCAGCAGAACAGCAAGCCCAGCCACAAGACACCCAGGGATTTCAACCGGTTCATGATTTCTCGTCCTCTGTCTCGAGCTGGATCAGGACCTCGTCGTTTTCCTGAAGGCCGCCGGTGATCTCCACCATGTCGGCAGAACGACTGCCGATGGTAACCGGGACCAGCCGTTCCGAAAAAAGACCTTTCCGCCGTACGAACAAACCTTTCTCATGGTAGACCAGCGCCGCCTCCGGCAACATCAGCACGTCCTTTTGGGTGGCCATGAAAATCCGGGCCGATGCCGCCATCCCCGGCCGCATCAGCGTGGGATCCGACTCGGGCAGGACGAGCTCCGCATCGAACACCACCACCGGCTGGGTGTCCGACTTGAGGCGAAAGATTCGTCCCAACTGGGAGACCCGCCCCTTGAACACCCGATCCGGGTTCGCATCGAGGCGGATCTCGGCCTCCTGACCCACCCGGATCTTGCCGGCCTGGGGCTCGAGGATGACCGCATTCATCTGCATCTTGCCGAGATCGGGCAGCTCGAGGATGCTCTCGCCGATCCAGCACGAATCGCCCACGTTTTTCTTCTTGCCGTCCCAGTCGGGGGTATAGACGACCATGCCGTCATTGGGAGCCTTGACTTCAAGCTTCTCGATGTCCTTTTGCAAGCGGTCCACCTGCTCCTGCAAGGTGCGGACCTTCGCCTCCTGGAAGTGAATGCGGGTGCTCATCCCCGAAACCTGGTTCTGGATGCGCACTTCGGCCAGTTTTTCCCGGAGTTCGGCCAGTTCCAGGTCCATTCTGCGCTTTTTCAGATCGTTGGCAGCCAGGAATTCCTCGGGGACATCGGCTTTTCGCCGCGCCTTCTCCTTCAGGACTCGCTCTTCTTCCCGCATCAGGGTCATGTCTTCCTGGGCTTCCCGCTCGACCAGCCACAATCGCTGCAGCTCTTTTTTCTCGGTTTCCAGCTCGGTCAGCTTCACCTGGGAACGTTCCATGAGTTCCCGGGAGTCGAATGCGAGGATGCGGTCTCCGGTTTTCACCGGTTTGCCCTCGGGGGCCATGAACGAGATGGTGAACTCCCACATCCGTTCCACCGCGGGACAGCCGACGTGGAGGGAGGCCGTGGAACGCAGTTGGCCGCTGGCCTGGACGACGACGCTGAACGGCCCGCGGGCCACTTTCACGACGCGGAACCCGGTGTGGTCGGCGCAGGCTGTCAGCAAGACGACTCCCGCCAGCAACCCGGAGAACTGGCCAATGATCCGCTTGCGCCTGCTCAGCCTCATCGGTTCCATGCCCCCTTTTTTTCGTTCAGGCTTTCCAGCGTCGTCAGCGCCATGCCGGAACTGACGGCGGGGTTTTGCGCAGGCAGCAGGGCGAGGAAAAACTCGTTGCGTCCACAGGGGACAAGCTTCAGCGTTTTCCCTTTTTTTTGGCGCACCCAGTATCCGCTTCCGTCAAAAAACGCCATTTCGAGCGGGACCAGCAGGGCGTCCTGGATCGGGGTGCCGTACACGTCACACTTCACGCTCATCCCCGGTTTCATGATCCCCGTCTCCAGTCGATCGGGCTGGATCGTCACCCGGAAGAAGTTTGCCTTGCCCCACTGCTTGCGGGCTTCCGCGGTGCGGGACACTTCGCGAATGACGCCAGTGAACTCTTTCTCGGGATAAGCGTCGAGACGCAAGCGAGTGCGTTGCCCGGCATGGACCTGCTGGATGTGGGTTTCGCCTACCCAGGCTTCCACCACCAGCGAGGTCCGATCCGGGATATGGGCCACGGTGGAGGTGGCTCCCACGATGTCTCCGACCTGGACCTTGCGGTCCCGCCAGCTGTCGATCGCATAGATCAGCGGACCCGAAGTCCTGGCGACCAGGATCAGTGTCTTCAGTTGGTCCTGCAACTTGTCCAGCTTGACCTGCAATTCGCTGATCTCGATCTCCGCGGTTCGCATCTTCGTTTCGATTTCGGCCAGGGTGACCTTCATTTTCGACCGGGCCCCATCGAGGACATGGCCGCTTTTCTTGCTGTCCAGTTGCTTTTTGTCGTATTCGAACCGGGAGACCAGCTCGGCCGGGATCGACGCATCGAGCGCTTTCTGTTCGGCGTCATTTCCCGCGGCCCGGGCCTCCACATCCAATTCGAATTTCTTGAACCGGTAATCGGCTTCGATCTGCTTTTTCTCTTCCCGCTTGTTTTTCAACGCCTCGCGGGTGGTTTCGAGATCGGCGGCGATGTTGGCCGTATCGAACCGGACCACCGGTTCCCCCGGCCTCGTCTCCACGCCCTCTTTGGCCATCCACTTGATCTGCACCCTCCAGTTGTTGGTCAGGGGCGCCTTGAATTCTTCGGAACGGGAGGCCATCAACGTGCCCGACAGCACCCACATGGGGCGAAAAACCCCCCGCTGGACCCGCGCCGGCTCCGGTCCGGCGCAAATCCCGCCAACGGAAACAAGCAGGAACACCAGCAGCCGGACACTAATTCGGCAAATGGGGTGAGTCATGGAGGATCATTCCGTCCTTCAAAACGATGATGCGTTCCGCAAACGCGGCGATGTCGTGCTCATGGGTTACCATGACGATGGTCTGACC
>CAZTNO010000227.1:0-4849 GCA_964614865.1 uncultured Clostridia bacterium | reverse complement strand
AGCCCGAAGGATGCCTTCTCCATTTTTCTCATCCACAACAATTGACAATAACTCAGGTTCCTACAAGTTGCGGTTCTATATAGATGATCCGAATGTAAACTACATATCTCAATGGTACAATGGCCAAGCCTCATGGGATACAGCAACTCCCGTGGCAGTCACCGCAGGTAGCACCACGACTGTCAATGTGCAAATGCAGACGGGTGGTTCGATCAGTGGAAGGGTAATAAATTCTTCCGGGGAAGGGGTTGGGGGCGTCTGGGTCACGCTCGTTCCAGACGAAGGCCACATTATCCTGACCGACGAGCAGGGATACTACTTCAGCCCTGGCTTGCCTTCCGGCTCCTACAAGGTTCTTTTCGCAACCCGTGGCTTCAATCCTTACTATCAGCTCCCCTACTTGTCCGAGTGGTATAGCGATAAGGCGAGCTCTGCCGCAGCGGATGCGGTGGGCGTAACGATAGGCAGCAATACTGGGGGTATTAACGCCGTTTTATCCTTCCAACCGGTGATCCGTGGTAGTCTGCGCGTTGCCGATCCTTCTGGGAACAAGAGTATCAGTTGTAATTATCCCAGCAAGGTGGAGTTCTACCTCGATGGTGCCTTGCAATTTGAAATGCTCGTCAAACCAGACGGCACCTACGACTCGGGGAGTCTCGCCCATATTGAAAATGGCACCTACGAGGTTCGGGTAGCCCTAGCCTACAAGGACCACATCCTGTTCGACAACTGGACCGCACTGGGGGGCAAGGAACCACCCCCCGGCGGGTACCTTATGCGGGAGGCCAAGAAAACCTTATCGCAAACCATTGAGTGGAACCCCATAGAGTTGAACATCGATTTTCCCCTGCCGATCGTGTTGATCCACGGAATTTTGAGTAGCTGGGAAAACTGGGATTCGTGGGCTTCCTACCTAGCCGATCATGGGTACATAGTATTCACGCCCAACCATTTGTTTACAACCCCAATTGTGAGGACCGAGGAAGTTAAACAGATCGTCCTTCAACTGAGCCTGAACGAGGGAGATTTGTTTGGCGGGAATCGGCCCCAGTACTATTTCATTTGTCACAGCGAGGGAGGAATAGCCGCCCGCTCGGTGATCAATTCTGGTTACGCTACACGGGTAAAAAAAGTCTACACCCTTGGCACGCCTCACAGTGGAACGTCCATGTTCGGTGCGGGGAATTACGGACTTTCAGAAAAGAACATCACGGTCGACTTTTACCGAGACTTCCCCAACTTTAAGGGGGTGCCAGTCTTCGCTATTTCTGGACATGGCATCCGTTATCTGGATGCTGAAGGTGACGATTGCGGGTCGAATCACGATGGTACTGTCTACTTGGACAACACGAATATTTCGGTCTTTAATATCATCAATTCCTCATACGTGCCTACAACAACGTTCGCAGGCTACTCCCCTGCGTATACGGACAACCACCATCATTTCTGCTACGCTCATGGCCACCTCACTGAAGGGAACGCCCGCAAGTTTATCCTTGAGGACACAATCCTGGCCGACATGAGGGGGGATTTGGGAGGAAAATCTCCAAGCCGAGCCCTTTTTACTGCAAAGCGTTCAGGCACCAGCCAGACATCGCCATCGCTCAGCTTCCTGATGCGAACCGACTTTTACCTCCAGGCCGGGCATGTGGTGGAACGAACGGTGAGCGTGGATGCGACCGACATGTTGATTGCCCAGGCCATGGGAACGAACGATTCCCTCAAGCTGGAGTTGATCGATCCCGACGGAGTCATGCTCTCCGCAGCGACTTTTTCAAGCTATCCGGCCGCTTTTTTCTTCGCCGACAACATGGGAAAACGCTTCACGGTCTTCAACCCCAAACCTGGAGTTTGGCGCTTGCGAATCATGGGGGGCACCTCCTCCGAGATGGCGTACGCAGGAGTCCAGGCCAACACTACCTGGGGGATTAGTGGGTCTTGTGAGCAGGGTACATGCGTTCCCGGGGAGGATAATATTATAACTGCCAGGATTTTCGGGCAGCCTCCATCTACTCTATCTCTGCCGACCATCACCGCTCGCATCCGCAACGAAGCGGGAATCGAGGTCGGGTCTGTCTTGTTGTACGATGATGGGGCCCATCAGGACGGTCCAGCCGGAAATAGGGCCTATGCGGCCTCAACTACAGCCCCGGCCATTCCCGGCAACTATATCCTGGATTTCATCGCCACCGGAAGCCACCTGGGCGATGATTTTCAGCGGCAGGGTACTTTCGGGTTCTCGGTCCTGAGTGCGAGCCAGATGTTCAGTGGCACCTTTTCCGACCAGGCAAGTGATATCGACGGCGATGGAACCATGGACCAGATCGTTGAGACCCTTTCCTTAAATGTACCCACCGCGGGGAATTACATTGTGTCTGCGGACCTGGTCGATGGCACCGGCTATCCGGTCGACCATGGTGTCGATGTTGTGAGTGCGCCCGCTCCGGGAACAGTCGAAGCGATCCTGGCCTTTTCTGTCGACAAAGTTGCCTGCGGCTCGTTCGCGACCCCGTTCCTGATAAAGAACTTAACCATCGCCAGCGAAGAATCAATGACCCCTCTCTCCCGCTGGCCCATTTCGGTTCCCACGCAAACGTATGACGGAACTTCCTTTAACTGCGCCGGAAACGAGACCCCAGTCCCGATAGTGGCGGGGATGCTCGATAACGGGGCCTTCCCCGGGGAAGCAAAGACCGTTAGGGTTGGAGGAAGTGGTTTTCAGGATGGTGCCACCATTTCCTTCGGCAACGGCACAACTGTGTCGGACGTAACCACACTAAACAACTCAACCCTGTCGTTGACACTGACGATCCAATCGTCCGCCTCGCCAGGAACGCGAAGCATCGTCGTCACAAACCCCGACGGGAGGCAAGGGACCTTGGTTGACGGATTCGCGGTATTAAAAGATCTTCCCCCAGAAGTGAGCTTATCCTTCCCGTCGGACCAACAAGTTGTTCTGGATTCCATTGTGGTGTTGGTGAACGCTAGGGACGATCAGGGCATCACCCGGGTCGACTTCTATATCGACGGCACATTGGCCGGCTCCGATTCGCAGTTTCCGTTTCAGTTCCCATGGGACACGTCCACTGTGAACGCGGGTCCCCACCAACTCCAAGCAAGAGCATTCGATACCGCTAACCAGCGTGGGGACAGCATTGAGATCATCGTGACCACGATCCAGCCATTAGTGGTTACTTCTCCCAACGGCGGCGAGTCGTGGGTCGTGGGCTCCAGCCAAAGCATCACATGGACCTCGACTGGATCTATCGCCAACGTCAAGATCGAAACCTCGACCAACAGCGGGACTGACTGGACCACGGTGATCGCCTCGACCGCCAACGATGGCAGCCATCCCTGGACCGTCCCCAACACTCCCGCCACCACCTGCCTAGTGCGGGTCAGCGATGCCAACAATGCCGCGATCACCGACCAGAGCAATGCCAACTTCACCATCGCGGCCGCGACCCAGCCGGCGATCGGCCTCAACCACACGCAACTCAACTACTCCAAGATTGGTTCAGCGGTATCTTCAGCGCAGACGCTGCGCATAGGCAACACCGGGGGCGGCACCCTGCACTGGACGGCGACTCCGAGTGCCGGCTGGATCGTGCTGGACAAGACCAGCGGCAGCGGCAACGCCAGGGTGCTGGTTTCGGTGAACCCCACCGGTCTGGGCAACAGCACCTACAACGGCACCATCACCGTCAGTGATTCGGGCGCAAACAATTCTCCGCAAACCGTGCAGGTATCCTTGGTGGTCAAGAACTCGGGAGCCAACCCTTTCGGCCTGTTCGAGACTCCTGCTGCAGGGGCTACTGGCGTTGCCGGCAACATCGCGGTCACCGGCTGGGTAGTCGACGATGTCGAGGTAGTCTCGGTCAAGATCTATCGCAGTCCGCTCGCCGGGGAAGGCACCGCCAAGGTGTTCATCGGTGATGCCAACCTGGTCGAAGGCGCCCGCCCCGATGTTGAGGCCCTCTACGCCACTTACCCCTGGAGCTACCGCTCGGGCTGGGGCTACATGATGTTGACCAACTTCCTGCCTAATGGCGGCAACGGCGCCTTTACCATCCACGCTGTGGCCACCGATCGCGAGGGGCACAGCGTGACGCTGGGCAGCAAGTCCATCACCTGCGATAACGCGCACGCGACCCTGCCCTTCGGCACCATCGACACCCCCGAGCAGGGGGGGACCATCACCGGCAGCTCGTATGTCAACTTCGGCTGGGCGTTGACCCCTCAACTGGCATCAATCCCGACGAACGGCTCGACCATCTGGGTGTGGGTCGACGGCGCGCCCGCTGGCCACCCTACCTACAACCAGTACCGGCCCGACATCGCCACCCTGTTCCCGGGCTACGCCAACAGCAACGGGGCGGTGGGCTTCTTCTACCTGAATCCATCCACCCTGGCCGAGGGGGCGCACTCGATCGCCTGGAGCGTCGAGGACAGCCTTGGGCGGCTCGATGGCATCGGCTCACGTTACTTCTCCGTTTCGCATGACGAATCTTTCAGCCTTCAGGGTACTCCCCAAACAGGGGTAGATGCGGTGCAAACGAAACCACCCCCGCAGGGGTCCGTTTCGTACGACGCATCTACAGACTTTCAGGGTATTTCCCAAACAGGGGTAGATGCGGTGCAAACGAAACCACCCCCGCAGGGGGCGGTAGAACATGGGGCCGGGGGGGTAGGTGCAGGTTTGAAACCTGCCCCTACATTGGGTCTTGCGGATGACGTTGGTGGCGCAGGGGCGAAAAATCTTTCGCCCCTACCCAACGAACCGGCGATCACCGAGATCGTCGATGCCGCCTTGCCGCTCCGCGTGCGCCGAGGCTTTGCCGGCGTCGAG
>CAZTNO010000226.1:0-4883 GCA_964614865.1 uncultured Clostridia bacterium | reverse complement strand
CCCCCCCCCCCCCCCCCCCCCCCCCCCCCCCCCCCCCCCCCCCCCCCTCCCCCCCACCCCCATCTACACGCCGATGACGCCATACCCGATGCTTCTTGGTGACTTTAGTTCAGACGTGTGCTCTTCCGATCTCGCCCCCCCCGAGCCCCGCTGATCGCCCCATGAACCCCCGCCCCTCCCCGCTGCGGCCGGTGCTGACCATCACTGCCGCGGGCACCCTGGCCCTGATGGCCTACGAAATGGTCCGCTCGGCGGCCTCGTCGGTTTTTTTGACCCACCACGCAGCCAGCCGCCTGCCCGAAGCGCTGGTGTTGGTCCCGCTCGGGATGATGGCCCTCACCTACGCCATCAGCGTGCTGCTACGCCGCTTCGGCCCCGCGGCCACCTTCACCGTCACCCTGGTGAGTGCCGGCATCACCCTGGCCCTGGCCGCGCTGGCCGTACGAACCGGCGTCCCCGGATCGGCGGTCTTCCTCTACGTCTTTGCCCAAGCCTACATCGTCTTCATCGTCGAGCAGGCCTGGGCCTTCATCAACAGCCTGCTGCGGGCCGGCGAAGGCAAACGCTGGAACGGGGCGATTATCGCCATCACCACCGTGGGCTCGGTATCGGGGGGAGTGCTCACCGGGTTCCTGTCGGTCCGCATCGGTTCGGAACGGATCGTGCTGCTGGCCGCGGGGCTCACCGCGTTCTCGGCCCTGATCACGCGGCAGGCCTTTCGCCTGGCAGGACCCCGCCCCCCGGTCGCCGACCCGGAGCCGGTGAAAATGGCCGACCACTTCGCCTGGGATCTGCTGCGCTCCGACCCCACCTTGCGTCGGCTGGCCCTGATCGTGGCCACGGCCCAGTCGGTGTCGCTGCTGTTCGACATCGGCTTCCACCGCGCCCTGCAACTCGCCATGCCGCTGCAGGACCCGCGTACCTCCTTTCTCGGCTATTTCTGGGGCGGGGTCAACCTGTTCTCGCTGTTGCTGCAGCTGGGGCTCTGCCCGCTACTACTGTCACGCTGGCCGCTGCGACGCATCCACGGCGCCATCCCCCTGCTGTATGGAGCGGCCGCCCTGATCGGATTTTTCTTCCCGCTGCTCGGCGTGCTGGGGGCGGCCTTCTTCCTGTCCAAAACCGTGGATTACTCGGTGTTTCGCGCCGCCAAAGAGGTCCTCTACATCCCCCTCTCGTTCACCGCCCGCTACCGCGCCAAGATGACCATCGACGCCCTGATCTACCGCTCCAGCAAAGGGGTGACCTCGGCCCTGCTCGGGATCGCCGGGCGCCTCGCCGGCCCTCTGCCGGGCCGCCTCTACCCCCTGTTGGTCGTGGTGCTCAGCACGCTGTGGCACCGCTTCAGTTGCGGCCTGCCCGAGCCCCCAGGCGAAGCGTAGCCGGCCAAAAGCCCGCGCGTCACCGCGGGCCTTCCGCGACTTCTCCCCCCCCGGAGGGCAACGGGGGGATCGGGGCCCCCTTCAGCGGGTTCACCGGCTGGCGCGCGATTCGCTCGCGGACCAGTTTGATGGCGGCTTCGAGTTGGCGATCCTTGCCCAGGAAGGTTTCGTGCGGCGGATTGGCCACTTCGACATCGGGGGCCACTCCGACCCCCTCGATCAGCCAACGACGGTCTGCCACGGCAAACTGGGGCCACTCGGCCACCCGGGCCATGCCGCCGTCCAGCAGCCGGTTCCGGTCGGTCAGCCAGACCCCGGCCCCGGCGGTGCGCCGCCCCACCAGCGATCCGAGCCCCAGGGCGCGAATGCCGGCGGCGAAGGTTTCGCCATCGGAGTAGGTGAGCTCGTCGATCAACACCACCAGGTGCCCCCGGAAGGTCTGCTGCATGTTGGTCCCGTTGGTCGCCCCCCGGTTGTCGGTCCAAAAAGCCCAGGCACGGCGGAGCAGTTTTTCGAGGATCCAGCTGTCGATGTTGCCGCCAAGGTTGCGACGCACATCGATGATCAGTCCGGCCCGATCGTACTGGGCGTAGAACTCGCGGGCAAACGAGGCGATGTCGCCTGGCCCCATGGCCCGCAGGTGGAGGTAGCCGATGGCGCCGCCGCCAGCCTCCTCCACCCGCCGGCGCCGCCCCTCTTCCCAGTCTGCGTAGCGCAACGCCTGCTGGCGCTCGGCAGTCACCGGCACAACCACCACCGCGGGCAAAACGGCGGACCCGCGGCGAACCAGCAACAGCACCTGCTGCCCCGCCTGACCCGCGAGCAGGTCGGCGATGTCGCGTGCCCCGGCGACCGGCCTGCCGTTGACCTGTTCGATCACGTCACCCTCGCGCAGGTCGAGCCCGGCAACGGACAGGGGCCCCGCTTCCCCGGGCAACTCGGCTTCGCCCCGCAAGATGCGGTCGATGCGGGCGCCCTGCGGGGTGTGGCTCAGCTCGGCCCCGAGAAAAGCGGGTTGGGGGCTGTCGCTGGCTTTGCGCAGGTCGCCGGGCCGCAACTGCGAGTGCAAGGCGCCGAGTTCGCCGATCATCTGGCCCAGCAGGTCGTCGAGTTCGGCCCGGTCGGTGAGCCGCTCGACCAGGGGCAGGAACCGCTGGCGCACACTGGTCCAGTCGACGCCCCGCAGTCCCGAATCGAAGAAACGGTCGCGGTGCATGCGCCAGGCGTCGGCAAACATCTGTCGCCATTCAGACATCGGGTCGACCGTGAGCTCCCAGTGGTCGAGCCGTACGGTGGCTTTGGCCAGATCTCCCGGCAACCTGGCCCCGGTCTCGACGACCAGGAACTCGGGCAACTGGTCCCGGCCGCGTACCAGCAGCAGCTTGCGGCCATCGGCCGAGAGTTCGAATCCTCGCACGTCGGGGGCAAACACTTCGGCGGGGGCCCCCAAGCCGCCGATCGGCAGGGTCTTGAGCAGGCTGCGGTCGCCCTCGCGTTCCAGCAGGTAGAGACGCTGGCCATCGGTGGCCAGTTGCTGGTAGTTGCCCGGAGGCAGCGGCACTTCGAACAGGCGGCTGGACAGCCCATCCCACACGATGGCGGGGCCAGCCAGGGGACCCCTCGCTCCGGGCGATTCGGCTTTCTTCTCCCCGGAAGGCGAAGGGCCAGCTCCGGGGGGGGGATCGAGCTCGGTGGGCGGCTGGAAAGGGAATCGCCCCCGGGGTTGCAAGGCCAGCGCGTAGAGCCGGGACCGCCGGTCAAAATGGGGCCCCATGTTGCGGTCACCCCAGGGCGACCCCTGGGTCACCTGAAAACTCCGCTCGGAGAGAAAGTAGAGCCAGTGGCCGTCGGGGCTGAAAGCGGGGGCGTACGACTCGTATCGGTCGCTGGTTACGACCTGTTGCCTCCCCGAAGCCACGTCGCGGAGGAGGATCTGTCCGACCCGCCGCGGGTTTGCAGGGCGCACGATGGCCAGCGTCCGGCCGCCCGGGGCCCACACCACCTCGGCCGGCTCGCCCACCGGGCTGGTCTCCAGCAGGGTATTTTCGCCGTTGTCGAGATTCAGCAAGAACAGACGGCCCAACCGGTCGGTGTGGGCGATGCGGTCCCCCCGCGGCGACGGGTAGAGCCCCACCCGGGCCACCTGCGGGTCGCTGGTGAGGGAAACCCCGCCCGGGGTGCCGTCTGCCGGAAACCTCCAGACCTGCTCTTCGCCCCCCTGATCGCAGATAAGGAACACCCAGCGGGGATCGCGCCCGAGCACGGCCTCGCGGGCCCGGGTGCCCGGCGGCAGGGCGATGCTCGCCCGGCGCAACGGGGAAGGTCCTGCCACCGCCACCTGGCCGCGGGCGGTCAAAACCAGCCGGTCTCCGCCAAAAGACAACCGGGCGCTCTCCAGAAACTCCAATGGCCGGGTCAGCAGGCGCTTTCGCCGCTGGTCGAAGTCGGAGCGCAAGGTCAGCGGGATCATCCGGTCCTGAGAGCTCTCCAGGTCGAACACACGCACGTCGGCGCCCGACTGGTAGACGATGCAACCATCTCCCAGGCTGGCTTCCCGCACACCCCACCGGCGGTGGTGGGTGAGTTGGCGGGGGTCCTCGCCGCCCGCCCCCATCGACCACAGGTTGTCACAGCCGTCGCGGTCGCTCACGAAGTAGAGGCGGTCCCGCCACCACATCGGTCGCTTGGCCGGGCTGTCGAACGGGACCGGCTCGGCCTCGTCCCGGCCATCGATGTCGAAACGCCACAGGGCGGGCGCCGCCCCGCCGCGGTAATGGCGGGCGTGATCGCCGGTGGAGTTCGTGCCCAGACGGGTGAAGAACAACACCCGGGAGCTGTCGTCGAGACACCCCTCGGTAACGTCGACCACGGGGAGGACGGTCCGGGCCAAAGTCTCCGGTGCTACCCGGGCGATCACCCGCTGGCGGGGAGGGCCGGAAGGGTTCTGGGTGCTGACGAGCACTTCGCCTCGCGGGGTCCAGCCCAGCACCAGGCTGTCCAAACCGTCGAAGCTCACCCGCCGGGGCAGCCCCCCGGACACCGGCATCACGTAGGCCTCGACCGGCCCCTCGTAGGCGGCGGAAAAAGCCAGCCAGCGGCCATCGGGCGATACCGCCACGCGGGTCTCCTCGGCGGGATGGCTGGTCAGGCGGGCAGCGACCCCACCGGCGAGCGGCGCAGTCCACAGGTCGCCTTCGGCGGTGAAGAACACGGCATCGCCGCGGCTGGCGGGGAAACGGTAGTACCCCTCGTTCTGGGCCAGGGCGGGAACAGCGAGTAGCAACAGCAGGGCGGGCAGGGTGAACTTCATCGGTTTCCTCCAGGCGGGGGACGACAGGGCAAGCCCCCCCCAAATGGCGGGGATAGCAACGGGGAAAAACCAGCGCCGGCTCAGTCGCGATACCCTCGATGGTCGCGATACCCCCGGCGGCCGCTCCAGCGGGGCCAAAACACCCGCGTCAAGCCGTACACCTCGGCCAGCAGGTCGCATTTCGCCTGAGC
>CAZTNO010000225.1:3443-4884 GCA_964614865.1 uncultured Clostridia bacterium | reverse complement strand
GAACAGGATGCCGATGATGCCGCCGACCAGCATGATGGCCGTGGACTTCAAGTAGCCTTCGAAACTGCCGAAGAACTCGGGTTTCCAGATCCCGGCGATCAGGAAGGCGGGCAGGGTGAAGATGGCCCCGGCCGCGACCGACTCGCCGATCGAGCCGACGGTACGGGTGAAGTTCTCCTCCAGGATGTTGCTGTCCTTGAACAGCCGCAGGAAGGCCATGCCCAGCACGGCGGCCGGGTAGGTGGCGGCAATGGTCATGCCAGCCTTCAGACCCAGGTAGGCGTTGGCGGCTCCCAGTAGCACCGCCAGAAACAGACCGATCAACAGAGCCCGAAGGGTGAACTCCTTCAGGTTTTTGTCGGCAGACACGTACGGCTTGAACTCACTCATGCGCTTCTCCTCATGGTGGATTGGAAAGGGCATTATACGGTTCGGCGACCCGCAAAGTCAAACGAATTGCCATTGCCTGCGTTTTTGGCTATAATGCCGCCATGTCGGCCGATGATCCTTTTCTGGTGACCGTTTCCGCCGATGAGTTCGAAGCCGCGCTGAGCATTTCCACTCGGCCCGATCTCCCCCCGTTCAACGAAACCAAGCTCAAGTTCATCCTGCGCGGCCAGAGCGTGACCTTCGGCCTCCTCGACGAGGTGCTGACGCAAATCGTGGCCGACTGGAAGGACGGGAAACCAGTGCAGAACGTGAAGGTGGCCGAAGGGATCCGCCCCAGCGAAGGGACCCCCCCCCAGGTGGAGCTGCAGTTCGCTTTGTCGGGCAAGCCCAAAGAGGATCTCCAGGGCAAGATCGACTACCGGGAGATCGCCCGCATCGTTTCGGTGAAGGCGGGCCAGGTGCTGGCCATCAAGCGCAAGATGAAAGCCCCGGTTCATGGCCTCACCGTCACCGGCAAACCGGTCACCGTCCCCCCCATCCACGATATCCCGGTGGTCGCCGGGGCGGGGGTGGAAAAGATCGACCAGGAACACGAGATCGTCTACAAGGCCAAGATCGACGGCACCCTGAAGTACCTCAGCAACGTCCTCTCGGTGCTGCCGGTGCTCGACATTGCCGACGACGTCGACTTCAACACCGGCAACGTCCATTTCCAGGGCGACGTCAAGATCGGCCGCGATGTCCTTTCCGACTTCATCGTCGAATCGAGCGGCTCGGTTTCGGTCTGGGGGTCGGTGTTTGCCGCCCGGATCCAGGCCGGGGGGGACATCGACGTCCGGGCGGGCATTATCGGCAAAAACCGCGGCGAAGTGGTCGCCGGCGGTAGCATCGTGGCCAACTTCGTGGAAAACGCCAAGCTTTCTGCCGGCGGCAACATCCAGGTGCGCAATGGCCTGATCGGCAGCCATTGCCACTGCCGGGGACGCTTCGAGGTCACCCAGCCGAAATCGCGGGTGGTGTCGGAGATGTCCGCGGCGGTCTCCTGGATGTC
>CAZTNO010000225.1:0-3433 GCA_964614865.1 uncultured Clostridia bacterium | reverse complement strand
ATCGCGGGTGGTCGAAACCGAAGTGATCGCCGGCCAGGGCATCGCCGTCGGCATCGCCGGCTCGCAGTACAGTTCCAACACCCGCCTGATCACCGGCATCCACGTCGAAAAGGAAGACGAATACCTGCAAACCAAAGCCCAGCTGGATGAGGGATTGAAAGAGGCGCGCGACATCGAGCGCCGCTACGGACGGGCATTGCTGGAAAACCGGTCGATCCCCCGCGGAATGCTCGAAAAAGCCCAAAAAGACATCGCCCGCTGGGAAGAGCTCAAAGAGATCATCCTGGCCATCAGCGCCCGCCTGAAGGCCACCGAGGAAGAGATGTACGACTACTCGGCCCGCATCGAGATTCGCGAGGAGCTCCACCCCAAGGTGTTCCTGAAAATCGGTCGCTACGAGCTCGTCACCAGTCGCGAGATCCGCCACATGACGGTGCGGTATTCGCCCGACGAGAACCGGTTGGTCTTCTGAACTCTCCTGATCGGACCATGAGTGGCGAAAAACCGCTGATCGTGGTCGTCGACGACGAACCCGACATCGTGGAGCTGGTCTCGTTGCACCTGCGCCGGGCAGGCTTTGCCGTGCATCCCCTGACCTCGGCTGCCCCCCTGCCCGCCTTTCTTGCCCGGCACCAACCGGCGCTGATCGTGCTCGACCTGATGCTGCCCGACGCCGACGGCATGGACGTCTGCCGCAACCTGAAGAGAGACGAACGCACCCGGGGAATTCCGATCCTGATCCTGTCGGCCCGCGGCGAAGAGGTCGACGTGGTGCTCGGGCTGGAGTTCGGCGCCGACGACTACATGGTCAAGCCGTTCTCGCCCAAAGAGCTCGTCGCTCGCGTGCGGGCGGTGCTGCGTCGCAGTTCCGCGCAGGGTGATCCCGAGAAGACCGGGAAGCTGGCCATCGGCGACCGGTTGCTCATCGATTTCCAGCGTCACCAGGTCCTGATCGACCAGCGGGCGATCGACCTGACCGCCACCGAATTCACCATCCTGGCCATGCTGGCGAGGCGGCCCGGCTGGGTGTTTTCCCGCCAGCAGATCCTCGATGCCCTGTGGGGCGACGAAAAGGCCGTTCTCGACCGCACCGTCGACGTGCACATCCGCAATTTGCGCGAGAAGATGGGCCCGACAGCGGCGTTGATCCGCAACGTGCGGGGCATCGGCTACAAGGTGGAACCATGAAACACACCTCGATCCTGCGGCGGGTGATGACCGCCCACGCGTTGCTCGCCATTCTGGTTTCCCTGATCGGGCTGGGCATGGCCACCGCCACCACCCGCGGGTTCTACCTGGACACCGTCTCCCTTCACCTGCGCCAGACCGCCCAGGCGTTTGTCCAGAGCCTGCCTGCGGCCCCGCCCGACCTCGATCGCTGGGTGAAAGAGACGTTTCGCGCGACCGGCTTTCGCCTGACCCTGGTAAACCGTCAGGGCAAGGTGGTGGCCGATTCGCTGCGCGATCCGGCCCGCATGGAGTGGCACGGTGACCACGTCGAGGTGGCCGCCGCGCTGAACGGCAAGGAATCGGCGGACACCCGCTTCAGCACGACCCTGGGTGAACAACGCATGTACTACGCCCTGCCGCTCCCCCCCCCCTCCCGGGTGGCCGTGCTCAGGATCGACATGCCGCTCACCGCCGTTTCCAGCCAGTTGCGTCCCATCCTGCGCAAGTTCGCCTGGTTTTTCCTGGCCATCCTGGCACTGGCCCTGGGGTTCTCCTGGCTTTCGTCGCGCGCCCTGTCCCGGCCGATCGTCGAGCTCGACCTGGCCCTGAAGCGTGTCGCAACAGGCGACCTCGACGTCTACGTCCCGCCTACCGGGCACGACGAGATCGCCCGCCTGGCCTCGCAGTTCAACGCCATGGTGACCGGGCAAAAGACCCTGGTGGAGGAGTTGCGGCAACGGCGCCAGGAGCTCGAGGCCATCGTATCGTCGATGTCGGACGGGCTGATGGTGCTGGATGGCGAGGGGCGAATTCAACTGCACAACGGCAGCCTGGCCGCTGCGGCCGGCGGGCCGATCGACCCCCGCCGCCATTTCTGGGAGGTGTTCCGCGACGACCGGCTGGAAAGGCTCTATCGCGAGTCGCAAGACCGCACCGAACCGCTGACCGGGGTCATCGATCGCAACCAGCGCTCGTTTTTGACCTCGTGGACCCGTCTGCCCGGCCGGCCCGAAACGGTGGTCACCTTCACCGACGTGTCGGAGCTCAAACGCCTCGAACAGTTGAAACGCGATTTCGTGGCCGCCCTCTCCCACGAACTCCGCACCCCGCTGACCGCCATCAAAGGCTACCTGGAGACCCTGCGCGAAGAGCAGGGTTCTGCCGCCCACCCCTATCTGGATATCATCGCCCGCCACAGCGAACGGTTGATCCTGCTGGCCCGCGACCTGCTCTCCCTCTCCGAGTTGGAGGAAAAGCTCCTGGAACCGGTCCGGCAGCCGGTCGACCTGATGGCCCTGCTTGGCGACGTCCTCCCCCTGTTCGAACGCAAGATCGCCGACAAGGGGCTGGCCCTGACCCGCCCCGCCGCAAGCGATCCGGTTTGGGTGACCGGCGACCCCTCCCGCCTGGAACAACTGCTGATCAACCTGGTCGACAACGCGGTCAAATACACCGATCGCGGAAACATCGTCCTGGGGTTTTCTACCGACGGTCGGGACGTGGTGCTCGAAGTGACCGATACCGGCGTGGGGATTCCGGAGAAGGCCCTGCCCCGCATCTTCGACCGTTTCTTCGTGACCGACCGGGCCCGATCCCGGCAATCGGGAGGGACTGGGCTAGGGCTAGCCATCGTCAAGCACATCGTGCTGCAACACGGAGGAAAAATCGAGGTGGAAAGCGAACTCGGCAAGGGGTCCACCTTCCGCGTCCGATTGGCCGCAGCGAACCTGCCGGGCCAGACATCTTCCCCCTGAAGGCCGCTCGTTGGATCGGCCGGGATGGCCCCCTGGGGTCCCGCTACCCCAGCCTCTTCAGCAGGTGCCAGATCAACCAGGAGATGCCGGCGGCGCAGGGGATGGTCAAAATCCAGGCCCAGACGATGCGCAGGGTCACTTCCCACTTCACCGCCGATGCGTTCCACACCGAACCGACCCCGGTGATGGCGCCGGTGATGACGTGGGTGGTGGAGACCGGGATGCCCAGATGGGTGGAGAAGAAGATGCTGATGGCACTGGCCGTCTCGGCGCAGAAGCCGTCGATGGGGCGCAGTTTGCAGATCTTCTGGCCCATGGTCTTGACGATGCGCCAGCCACCCGAGAGGGTGCCCAAAGCGATGGCCGTGTGGGCGGCCAGGACGATCCACAGGGGGATGTGGAAGGTCTTCATGTAGCCCGCAGAGTAGAGGAGGCTGGCGATGATGCCCATGGTCTTCTGGGCATCGTTGCCGCCGTGGCCCAGGCTGTAGAGGGCCGCCGAGACGAAC
>CAZTNO010000224.1:0-4895 GCA_964614865.1 uncultured Clostridia bacterium | reverse complement strand
AGCGGTGGGGGAGGTGTTGGCCACGGTGGCAGTCGAAGTGGGGTTGAGCTGGATGCGGGCGGAATCGATGCCGAGGGTGCGGGCGACGATCCCCGCCACCTTGGCGTTCACCCCCTGCCCCATCTCCACCGCCCCGGTGGAGACCCCGACGCTGCCGTCGGTATAGACGTGGACCAGCGCTCCGGCCTGGTTCATGAAGGGGGTGGTGAACGAGATGCCGAAGGCCAGCGGCATTCGGGCCGCCCCCTTCTTTTCGTGCGGGTGGTTTTCGTTGAAACGGTGGATGCGGCGGTCGGATTCGGAAAAAGAGAAGGTCTGCTCCGCTTCGTGCCAACATCGGGCGGCCTGGCAGGCGGTCGCTGGCTGACCCCAGGGGAAGAGGGCCCCCTCCTCGAGCAGGTTGCGTTGCTGGATGCTATGGGCAGGGATTCCCAAAAACCGGGCCGCCTTGTCGATGGCCGCCTCGAGGACGAACATCGCCTGCGGGGCGCCGAAACCGCGGAAGGCGGTGAACGGGGGGAGGTTGGTGCGGCAGGAAAACCCGCTGGCCCGAACGTTAGGGATGCGGTAGCAGCCGGTGGCGTGGAACAGGGTGCGGTCGAGGATGGCCGGCGACAGGTCGGCGGCGGCTCCGGCGTTCTGGTAGAACAGCACCTCGTAGGCGACCATCACCCCCTCGCTGGTCAGCCCCAGGCGGAAATCAGACGAGTAGGGGTGGCGTTTGCCGGTGAAACGCAGGTCTTCCCCGCGCGCCAGGGTGAGGCGGACCGGGCGGCCGAGTTTCCAGGCTCCCAGGGCGGCCAGGGCGGCCCAGGGGGTCGCCTGGTCTTCCTTGCCGCCGAAAGCCCCGCCGAGCCGCACCACGTCGCACTCCACCCGATTCATCGGCAAGCCGAGCACGCGAGCCACCGTGCGCTGAACCGCGGTGGGAGACTGGGTGGACGAGGTGACGAGGATCTTGCCCCCTTCGCCTGGCCGAGCCAGGGCCGACTGGGTTTCCAGGTAGAGGTGCTCCTGACCGCCGGTGTCCACCGAACCCTCGACGATCACGTCACACTGCTCCCAGGCCTGGTCGGGATCCCCGCAGCCCAGGGTG
The DNA here is from genome assembly GCA_964614865.1 of uncultured Clostridia bacterium. Classification (GTDB taxonomy): domain Bacteria; phylum Acidobacteriota; class Aminicenantia; order UBA2199; family UBA2199; genus CAZTNO01. The sequence continues at coordinate 3,799 of CAZTNO010000224.1, read as the reverse complement.
CGGGGCGGGATGATCAGCATCCCCTTGCGGAAGGCGATGCGCGGGTCGAAGGTGGCCGGCAGGGGCTCCTCGGTGGTCGCTACCGCAAGGGCTCCCGCCCGGGCGGCGGCGGACGATTCGGCGAGCACCAGGGCGACCGGTTGGCCCAGAAAGTGAACTTCGCCCGCAGCCAGCAGGGGTTCGTCGGCCACGATGCCACCGATCTGGTTTTCTCCGGGGATGTCACTTGCGGTGAGCACTGCCACCACCCCAGGTACCCGGAAAGCGGGGGCCGTATCGATCGCCGTCAGGAGGGCATGTGCCGTTTGGGCGGTGCACACCGCGGCGATGAGCCCCCCGGCGGGCAGGGGCAGATCATCTGCGTAGCGGGATTCCCCGCGCACGTGCAAAACCTGGTCGGAGCGATTCATCCCGGGTCTCCAGAGGCAAGGTAGTGGGGAAAGAGGGTCAGGAAGTGGGCCCTGACCAGCCGCTCCAGGAGCAGCCGCTTGTAGGTGGCCGAACCGCGGATATCGTCGATGGGGGCGATTTCCCCCGCGGCTTCGCGGACGGCCCCGCAGACGGTTTCCAGCGAAATCGCCCGACCGGCCAGGAAGGCGGAGGTTCTTTTTAGCAATTTGGGCACCGGGGCGATGCCGCCGGCGCTCAAACGGGCTTCCTGAATCAGGGTGCCGTCCACCAGGATCGACAGGGCCGAGTTCACCGAGGCGATGTCGAGGCGGGAACGCTTGCTGACCTTCTCGAAGTGGATGCGGGTTTCGGGCGGGATCGCTGGCAAAACGACCTGGACCAGCCACTCCCCGGGGGCCAGGGCCAGGGTCTTGTAGCCCAGATAGAGTGCTTCGAGCGCCAATTCCCGCTCCCCGCCCGAACCGTCGATGCGCAGCCGGGCCCCCATGGCCAGCATCAGGATGGTCAAATCGCCGATCGGCGAGGCGTTGACGATGTTGCCGCCCAGGGTGGCGCGGTTGCGAATGGGGGTGGAGGCGACTTTGCCCATCATCTCGGGCAGGTCGGGCAGCACCCGGTTGAGCAGGGGGGAATCCTGCAGCTCGGCAAAGGTGGTGGCGGCGCCGATCACGATCTCGTCCCCTTCCTCATGGATGCCCCGGGCTTTCGGGCGATGGCGGATCAAAGCGAACGGCGCCTCGATCAGGCTTTTTGGGCGTTGCACGAGCAGGTCGGTGGCCCCGCCGATCACCCGGGCCTCGACCGGCGGCTGGGGTGGGGGGGCGATTCCCGCCAGCAGGGTCTCCGCCTGGTTGAAAAAGGGGGGTAACACCCCCGACAGGATCAGGGGGGCGATCCGCTCGCCGGGATCGTCTGGGAGTTGTTCCGCGAAACGGTCGATCAGGCGGCCGGCGGCCCGCACGATCGAAACATAGCCCGTGCAGCGGCACAGGTTGCCATCGAGCGCGCCGCGGGCCGACACTTCATCGAGCACCGGGCTGTTCAGCAGGAATCCGGTCAGGGCGATCACCAGCCCCGGGGTACAGAATCCGCACTGCACCGCCCCCTCGTCGATCAATGCCTGCTGGACCGGGGTGAGATCGTGGCCGCTTAGCCCCTCGGCGGTGACCAGGTGGCCGCCGGCGATATCTGCGAGCGGCAGCAGGCAGGAGACCAGCGGGCGGTAGCGGACTCGGTTCTGGGTATCGCACTCGCCGAGCAGCACCATGCAGGCGCCGCAATCGCCCTCCCGGCAGCCCTCCCGGGTGGCCAGCAGGCCTTGGCTTCGGATCAGGTCGAGCACGGGCGATCCCGGAGCGGCATGGGTTTCCTGCGGCTTGCCGTTGAGCAGGAAACGGATCGGGCCCCCTTTTTCGCTCATGCCGCGCTGCTCCCGTAGGCGACCACGCCGATGATGGCCAGCAGGATCGAAAACGCGGTGAGCACACGCTCCATCGGCACCCAGCGCGGGGCGGAGCGCTCCGCCACCGGAAACCGGCAGACGATCGCCCACGCCAGGGGGAGCATGAGCGCGCCCGAGATGGCCCACGGCAGGCCGCGGCTCAGGGTGAACGGCCAGACTCCGCCCGCCAGGGCCTGGATGCGCAGCATGCCCGAGCAGGGAGCGAGTAGCCCCGAAGCGAGAAAAAACAGGGGGGCCGAAAGCAATCCGGCCAGGCCTCCGGCGCCGGCCAGCCGCGAGGTGGATCTCTTGTTGCCAAAGAAAGCCATGGTTCCGGTGAGCGCCCCCCCCTGGATCAGCAGGGCCAAGCCGGCATTCGATCCGCAGGCCGGCGAGAGATGGTAGAGGGGGATGGCCAGGCTCTTGATCGCCACCACCCCCGCGGCCAGGCCGAAAGCCGCGAGCATGCCACGCCCCGTTAGTACCGGGACGGCCAGCAGCGCGAGGGCCAGCCCGGTGAGCAGGGCGGAGCGAAGGGGGATGCGTCCCGCGCGCAGCACGATGTCCAACAGGGTTTCGCTGAGGATGAGCAATCCGGCGGCAACGATCCAGAGGGAGTGACGGTAGACGATCGGGGCTCGGTGAGACATGGCACCTCCGCAAAGGAAGCCCGCAAAAAGGGGCCATCCTCGTTCCGATTATACCGGAGCGCCGGGGAAAAAACTACTTTTTCCCCTTGCGGAAGGTGGTGGCGATCAGCCGTTTGAGCAGCGACCTCTTGGCCGGAGGCTGGACGGTCTGGGGGCGCGGTTCCTCGCTTTTGGTGCCGGCGGGGGTGGGGAACGAGTCGCCGTACTTTTTGCGGTAGTAGGCCATCCGGTCTTCGACGTTCACCGGCAACTTCTCGGTGGGCCGACGGGCCCCCTTCTTGCTGGCGCCGGGTTTGCTCGCCCCGGGAGCGGAACGTTCCTGGCTGCGGGAGGGCACGGTTTTGGCCTGACGGGGTTCCACAGGGAGGGGCGCGGCCTTGGCCTCGGGGGCGGCGGCGGGTGCCGGGGGCGGTGCCGGACGACGGGGGTCGCGGTCGGGCCTGCGGGGGCCTCCGGCGGAAGTGGGGCGGGGCGATCCATGAACCGGGGCAGTGCTTGACTTGCGCTTGGAGCCGCCGTGGGTTTTCACCATGGCGGTTTTTTCGCTGGGCGATCTTCCGCGGCGTCGCGAATCGCCGGTGTCGAAACCGCCGGCGAGGTCGTTGTGGAACAGCTTCTCGTCGGGGTAGAAGGAGGGGATCTTCATCTTGATGTAGCGCTCGATCGGGTCGAGGTTGTAAACGGTCTCCTCGCAGGCGAACGAAATCGCCTTGCCCGACTTGCCCACCCGCGCGGTGCGGCCGATGCGGTGCACGTAGTTTTCGGGGTCCTGGGGCAGATCGTAGTTGACCACCATCTCCAAGTTGTCGATGTGCAGCCCGCGGGCGGCGACATCGGTGGCCACCAGAAAGGAGAGGTTGCCGTCCTTGAAGTTGTCGATCACCTGCTGGCGCTTGCTCTGGGGCAGATCCCCCATCAGGTACTGGCACTTGTAGCCGCTGCGCTCCAGGTGGTGGGCGACCATCACCGCCACGTGCTTCATGTTGGTGACGATCAGGGCGTTTTTGGGCAAATCGCGGTTGAGGATACCGAGCAGCAGGCTCATCTTCTCCCGCTTGGAGACGTGGTAGAGCTCCTGGGATATCTTTTCCACCACCACGTTGTCGGGGGTGAGCTCGACCTCGGCCGGGTCGTTCATGTACTCCCAGGCCAGGCCGCGCACGTCCATCGACTTGCTCCCCCCACCCAAGTATCTCGAGTTTCCGCATATCGTTGATCCCGATGTCGATGTTGCCACCTACCCGGACGATGCCTGGAAGACGGAGTGGCGCGGCTTCGCCTCGATGTACCGGGTCAC
>CAZTNO010000223.1:0-4908 GCA_964614865.1 uncultured Clostridia bacterium | reverse complement strand
CCCGCCTGGGCCGTGCCGGCACCGCCGTGCTCGGGGGCGAACAGGGTGGAGAGCGTAAACCCCGGGGTTGTGGCCAGGCGCAGGGCCGAAGGGGTCAGCATGCCGTCGACCGCCGCGGCATGGCTGAGCAAACCGAGCCTTTTCCCCCTCAGCGTACCCGGCCCCCGGGCCAGCAGCACCTCGAGCCCCGTCGCCACCCGTCCTGCGTCCATGTCACCCCTCCGCCGCCCATTGTATCACGTCGGGCACATGCCGGGACGTGGTAGAATGGCCGGGTGATCTACTGGCTGGGCATCGGCGGCAACCTCGGCGACCGGCAGGGGCAACTGACCCGGGCGGTGCGCTTCCTCTCCACCCTGGGGCCGGTCTCGCTCGCCTCGCACGCCTACGAGACCGATCCGGTCGGTCTCCCCCCGGGTTCCCCCCCGTTCCTCAATGCCGTGGTCCGGCTCGATTCCGCCCTCGCCCCGCGCCAGTTGCTGGAGGCACTGAAAAGGCACGAACGGGCCGCGGGCCGGGACATTTCTGGGTCCCACCGGGCTTCCCGGCCGATCGACCTGGACATCCTGCTGGCGGAAGATGCCATCCTCGACGAACCCGGCTTGACCGTTCCCCACCCCGAGATGCACCGCCGCCGCTTCGTGCTGGCCCCGCTGGCCGAAGTGGCTCCGGAACTGGTCCATCCGCTGCTGAAACGCTCAATGGCAGAGCTGTTGCGGGCACTGCCCGACCGGGAACGGGTCGCACCCACGGAGTGGACGCCGGGAGAATAACCGACGGTTGAGAGAAAGGGCGGGCCCCGGAAGCGAAAGGGCTGCTCCCCCTATTGGGGCAGACGGTCGGTGATCCGCTTCAGATGGTACTCGTCAGCCAGGTTGAGGCTGCCGAGCAGTTTCTGGATGCCGGGGTCGGTGACCTCCATGAAGAAGGTGCGGTGGCGCTCCATCAGCCCCTCTTCCAGCTTGCGGGCCATCTTCAGCAGAGCCTTCGTGTCGAGTTGCCCCCCCTCGCGCAGGTAGCGCGCACGGATCTTGCCGAAGAGCAGCAGGTACTCCTCCATCTGAGCTTCGGCACCGTCCTTCTCCAGGAAGGCGTCCTTGCTGTTCAGGAAGATGCTCTGGACCAGCACCACCTGCTTCTCGTGCAGCCGCTCGTCGCGGGCCAGGTCGGCGAAGAAATCGGACATGGTGGGATCCTTCAGCGACAGGTCGAGGCGGATCCGGTCATAGAAATCGGCGGCTTCGCTCTCGGCCGACTTGAGCATGTAGAAGAGTTTTTGTAACGACATGATGGATCCCCTTCTCCTCCATTCTATCACACCCCGCCCGTCGCGTTCCTTCGCCGCTTAGGAGCCGCCCCCCGCCGCGTCGCGCACGGCGAGGGCCGCCCGCACCAGGTCGGCGATCATGCGGTTGACCGGTGTTCCGATGCTGTGCTTTTCGCCCAGGCGGACCAGGGCGCCGTTCAGGAAGTCGATTTCGCTGGGCCTGCCGGAAAGGAAGTCCTGCAGCATCGACGAGCGGTTGTCGGAGGTGATGAAGCGGTTGACGAACGGGGCGTCGACCGGGACCGGACACCCTTCGGCGGCGGCGATCGCCCGTCCTTCGCAGAGGATCGCCTCTTTGAGCGCATCGAAGCGGGCATCGGTCAGGGTGCGGTTGTCCGCACGCAGCAGCAACGACAGCGGGTTGACCACCGCGTTGACCAGCAGCTTGGTCCAGAGGTCGTGCTCGATCGTGGCGCTGAAGGTCACCGGGATGAAGAGTTCGCGCAGGTCCCCGGCCCACGGGGTTTCCGCCAGCGCGGCCTCGGCGCGGACGTTGCCCCCCAGAAATCGGACCCGGCCCGGGGCCAGGAAGGTGGCACCCATGGCCACGATGCCCAGGAAGATCCGCTCCGGGGCCAGTGGCGTGCCTTGCAGGGCCTCCAGGGCCAGCGGGCGGATGCCGTGGCCGTTTTGCAGCAGCCACAGCGCGGTGGTCGGGCAAAGGAACGGGCGGATCGCCCGCAGGGTCTGGTCCAGGTCGAAAGCCTTGACGGTGACCACCACCAGCGTGTCCTCCAGGCTGTGTTCGACCGTCTCGGTCGCCGGGATCACCCAGCGCCCCGGCCGGAACCCCTCCAGCACCAGCCCGGGATCCATCACCGCACCCACATGGGCCCGGCGCCCCACCAGCGTCACCCGGCCGAGGCAGCGTTCGCTCAGGGCGGCCGCGACCACCGAGCCGATGGCCCCCCCGCCCAGGATCAGGAAGCAGTTCCGCCCGCTCATGGCACCCGTTCCACTTCGGCGATTTCGCCGGCGGCAACGATCGCCCCGTCGCGGTAGACCGCCCCCACCTGGCCGGGGGTGACGGCGCGCTGCGGGGCCAGGAAACGCAGCGCCAGGGAGGATTCGCTGACCTCGACCACCTCGGCCGGGGCGGCGGGAGTGGCATAGCGGATCTTGACCAGCACCCGCTCGCCGGAAGTGACCGGCGCCCAGGCCACCGGGCTGGCGAGCCGCAGCCCCGCGGCCATCAGGTCTCCTTCCCGGCCCAGGGTGACCGTGTTTTGCCCCGGGTCGATGGCGGTGACGTAGAACCGCTCCCCTCCGGCGAAGTGGGTGCCACGCCGCTGCCCGACGGTATAGCGGAAAACGCCGAGGTGCCGCCCCAGCACCCGGCCTGAGCCATCGATGAAGTCACCCCCGGTGTCCACCCCGCCGATGGCTCGCTGCACGAAATCGGCGGCCGTCTCGCCCCCCAGGAAACAGGCGTCCTGGCTCTCGCCTCCCTGGGCCAGGGGCAATCCGGCGACCCGGGCGCGAACCTCGGCGATGGCCACCCCGGCCAGCGGGAAGACCACCCGCTCCAGATTCGCCGGCCCGATCAGGGCGAGGAAGTAGCTCTGCGACTTGGCGGTTTCCGCGGCTTCCGCGAGCAGGCGCCGGCCCGCTCGCTCGACGATCGCGGCGTAGTGGCCGGTGGCGAACAGGTCGCAGCCCGCTTCGAGCACCCGCCGCCGCAAAGATCCGAACTTGATTTCGCGATTGCAGCGGGCGCAGGGGTTGGGGGTTTTACCGGCGCGATAGGTGACCACGAAGGGCTCCACGACCGTGCGGGCGAATTCGCCGGCCAGGTCGATGACGGTCCAGGGCACCCCGAGCTTCCCGCACAGGGTGTCGATGCGGGCCAGCCGCTCCCCTTCCCCGGGAACCCCCAGGCTCATGGTGAAGGCCGATACCCGGTGTCCCGCCTGCAGCAGGCGCAGGATGGTGGCGGTGGAGTCCTTGCCGCCCGACAGCGCCACCCCGACATGCAAATTGCCACCCATGTCCGCCATTATAGTCCAGCCGGGGCCGATTGTTGAATTCGCCCGCCATTCGTGCTACAAGCGAGCGATGGCCCCCCCGCGGCGCGACACGTCTGACTGCCCATGACCACCCCCGAATCCCGGCAATTCTTCGTCTACCCGCTGCCGGCGCTCAAGGGGACATGTGTCCTGGCCGTCGTGCTGATCCATTTGACCGCGAGCTGCACCGGCCTGACCCGCTTCGGCTGGCTTTTCCAGGGGCTGCTCCTGATCAACAGCCTGGCCCGTTTCGCGGTCCCCCTGTTCGTCGTTTTCTCGGGGTTCTACCTGGCCCTCAACCCGGCCAACGAACGGGCGCTGCCGTTCTTTCGCCGCACCCTGAAGTTCCTGCTGTTCCCCTACCTGCTGTATTCGCTGCTCTATTCCGCCCTGAGTGGAACCCTCGGTTCCCCGGGAAGGCTGCTGCGCGACTTCCTGCTCGGATCGGCAGCCCCCCACCTGTGGTTCGGTTTGCTGATCCTGCAGCTGTACCTGCTCCATCCACTGTTGCGCCGGAGGTACCTGGCTTCCCGGCACCGTTCCGCACTGGTGCTGGGGGCATTCCTGGTCCAGGTCGGCTGGCAGGTCTCGTCGGTCACCTGGCTCCCGCAGGCGGCCACCTGGCTGGGAACCGTTTTACTTCCGGGAGCCCCCTCCCTGACCGAGGCGGCGGCACGGGCCGTTCCCCGGCTGGGTGAGCTGGCCTTCCTCTCGCACCTGGGCTACTTTCTGGGTGGCTACCTGCTGCTCGACACCGCCGAGGAGGTCCGCCGCTGGCTGCGGAGCCCCGCCATGGTCATCATCGCCGCGCTGGTCTGGCTCGCCGCCGCCACGGGAATCGCCGCTTCCTGGTACTTCCCCATGGCCCGCGGCATCTCCTGGGAAGCCCTGCCCCACCCGTACCTGGTCCACTTTCTGCTCACCCCACTGCTGAGCATGGCGGCACTGGTCGTCCTGTTGCCCGCAGTCCAGCGAAAAAGCCACCATCCGGGCCCCCTCCTGCGCGGCCTGCACGCCTTCGGCCTCTTCGCCTACGGCATCTACTACCTCCATCCGCTGTTCATCCTGCTCGTGGCCCAGTGGTTCCGCCTGCTGACCGGTGCGGTCCCTTACCACTCCCTCTGGTTCCAGGGGTTACGCGGTGCCTTCGTTGCGGTTGCGGCATTCCTGACCGCCCAACTCCTGGCCCGACTGCCTTTCGGCAGGTACCTCACCTGAAGGATCGCGACTCATGATCAAGAAACGGCTCCAGACCCTGAAGGTCATGGCCCGCCGGGGCGAGATCGGCACCATCCTGCGCAAGGCGTGGTTCTACCTGTTGCACTGCGACCGCTTCTACATCATGGCCATCGGCCATGGCCAGGGAACCTCGCAGCGGCCACCCGACCCCGCCGACATTCGCCTGGCCACCCCGGCCGACCTGGGCGCGCTCGAGGAGTTGACCGGCGATTCGGGCTACGAGCTGGGGCAAACCATGCGCAGCGGCAACCTCTGCCTGGTCGCCGAAAGGGAGGGGCACCCGGTCGCCATCAGGGTGTAATCGGGGTCACGGAGCACCCTCCCCTGCGGGTCGAG
>CAZTNO010000222.1:0-4920 GCA_964614865.1 uncultured Clostridia bacterium | reverse complement strand
GTTTCTTACCAATTAATACCCAGTAATGTTTTGGACAGGAATCTCTTCTTGTACAAATTGTCAATGGACATTGAAATTTGTACAAAATAAGGGACGCCCCGGGTAGAGGAGGAGAGCAGTCCTCGGGACTGCTCTCCCAACCTGTTGCGTTTTACTTGCTCTTCAGCAAGGCGTCGATCTCGGCAATCAACTCCTCTTCCTTGCCCGAACCGACCCGCACGTTGGCGATGCGGCCCTGGCGGTCGATCACCACCAGGGTGGGGATGCCGGTCACGCCATAGGCATCGAACACTTCGCCGGTCGTGGCCACGGCCACCGGATAGACGATCTGCCAGCGCTTGACGAAACCGGCGATGAGCTCCTGCTCCTGGGCCGGCTCTTTGGTCCCCTGGTTGCCCTGGTCATCGCTGTAGCGGCCATAGAGCTTGGTGAAACCGATGACCTCCAGCCCTTTCCCCTTGCGATCCGCATAGGCCTTGATGAGCGAGGGAATCACCTGCCGGCAGGGGCCGCACCACGGTGCCCAGAAGTCGATCACCACCACCTTGCCCTTCAGCTTTTCCAGGGTCAGCGGCGCCGAATTCAGCCAGGTGCTGGCAGCGATCTCGGCCGGGGCCTTGCCCAGCAGGTCGAGCTGTTTGGCCTGCGAGGTCAGCATGCGCACGAGTTGGGGGTCCGATACGGCCTTGATCCCGTCGGCAAGCCACTTGCGGGCTCCGGCCAGATCCTTTTTCCCGCGGGCCACGTCGGCCAGATTGGCGTAGACCTGGGTTTTGCCGATCGTCGTGCCGGCCGCCTCGGCCAGGTACTTTCGGCCGTACTCTTCCATCACCGCCGGCGAGGGGCCGTCGAGGGCAAAGGTCAACAGCAGGTCGAGGGTGTCCTGGTCGTGCCCGGCGGTCTTTTCGATGGTACGGAACAGGGTCAACGCTTCGCCCACTTTCTCCTGAGCCACCAGCACCTGGGCTTTGATTTTGGCGGCTTCCTGGCGGACATTTCCGGTTTTGGCCAGCAGCGGAGCGATCTTGGCTTCGGTTTCGGGCAGCTTGCCAAGCTCGAGCAACACCCGCGCCCGGGCCAATTCGAGGTCGGGGGTGGCCGCATCCTGGAGGTGGCGGGCCAGCAAGGCCTCCAGTTTGCCCCGATGATCGGCCCGCACCTGATCGTACTCGGCCCGCGACTTCACCGCCTTCATGCTCTCCTGGAGGCCGCCCATCAGGGAGGCGAACTCGCGCTTCATCTCCTCGGCACCGGCGGCGATGACGATCCCGGTGGTCAGCAGCATCATCACGATCCACGTTTTCAATCGGTTCATAATTCTTACTCCTTGTCGTTTACAGATCGGCCCGCAGGGTGGTCGTCAGAAAGATCAGCTGGGTCATGCGCTCGAAAAACACCGGATCGACCGCCTCGATTTCGTCTTTGGGCTGGTGGTAGGTGTCGCCGAATCCCGAGATGAAGAACACCCACGGCACTCCGGCGGCGGCAAACGACGAGTGGTCGCTCCCCCCCGAGTTGCGGTCCAGTTTTTTGCCCGCGGGGCGAAGCAACAGGTCGAAGCCGACCACGGCATTGGCCTGACGCAGAACCCGGTCGAGAGCCGAATCTTCACCGGTAAAGCTGAGCGGGATGAAGTTTTCGGCCTTGATATCCTTGAGCAGCTCCTGGGTGCCTTCGAGGCCCATCATGCGCGCCATCCGCTGCAACCCGGCGGCTTCCCAGGGTACCGAGACCATGTCCAGGTTCAGGTAGGCCACGGTCCGGGCCATCGGAAAGGCGGGTGCCGCCACGTAGGCCCGCGAGCCGAGCAGCCCCTGTTCCTCTCCGGTCCACAGGGCCAGCACCACCGTGCGTTTGGGCTTCTGCGGCAGGGCCTGCAAGGCGCGGGCGATAGCCAGCACCGCCGCCGACCCCGACCCGTTGTCGTTGGCCCCGTTGAAGATGTAGTCTCCCTGGCGCCCCAAGTGGTCGAGATGGGCGCCGACCACCACCACCTCGTCTTTCAGTTGGGGGTCGCTCCCCGGGATGGCCCCCACCACGTTGATCCCCTGGACCAGGGTCTCTTTGGCCCGGGTGTCGAGGGTCAAGCGGGTGCCGGGCAAAACGAACGACTGCTGCCGGGTCCCCTTTTCCAGGGCGGAAACCAGCAGGGCAACGGTCTGCTTGCCCGAGGCGAGCAGTTCGTTGGCGAGGTCGCGGGAGATCGACAGCAGCGGCGTGTTTTCGAAGGGCATCAAGGCGGGGGCTTCCGGCAAGACGAGCCGGCGGCGCTGGTCGCCCAGAATCGGCCGGTCGTCGCGGATGCGGCGCTGCTCGAGGATGCCGTGGAAGATGTCGGTCTCCCCCCGCCCCGCCCGCACCACCAGCACTCCCGCGGCGCCGAGTTCGCGGGCCAGGTTCAATTTGGCCATGGCGCTCGAGTCGCGTCGCATCGCCCCTTCGGGAAAGTACTTTTTGCGGAGTTCGGCGTCCTTCCAGAAGGGGGACCGTTCGTCGGCCTTGCCCGGAGCCCCCGCAAAGACCAGCACCCACTTGCCCTTGACATCGAGTTTCCGGTAGTCGTCCCAGCCCGCCTTTTCCTCGCGGATGCCGTAGCCGGCAAACACTACCTGCGCCGACAGCGAACCGGCACCGAGCCCCGCGGCGGTGAAATCGACGCCGTCGCGATACACCCGCCGCCGCTCGCTCGCGGTTCCTTGTATCTCCAGCGTCACTTCGGAGACGGCATCGGTGGTCTCCTTGAGGGCGAACCGCTGCAGATAGCCCCGCACCGGTGGCTTTCCCGGAGCATTTCTGCCCCCCCCCATCATCGAGACCTGAGGAGGAGCGGGCAGGTCGCCGGCAGGCTGCAGGCCCCAGAGCTGAAACAGCGAGGCGGCGTAGCCTGCGGCCACCCGGAAGTCGGCGCTGGCCGTCTCGCGGCCGTTGAGCGCATCGTCGGCGATGAATCTCAGGTAACTGTTCAGGCTGTCGGCGGTGATGCTGTCGTAACCCACTTGCCAGCGTTCGGCCACGGGGGCCCGCTGCTCGACCCGCAACAGGTTTTTGGCGGCATCCCCGGCGGCGGGTTGCTGAGCCCAGCCCGGGGCCACCAACGCCGTCAGTAGCAGCAATGATACCTTTGTCTTGCCCATGAAATCACGTCCTCCTTTCGGAAATGGCAGCGAAAAACAGGTATACGAAACCCACCCCCGGGCTGTTTTCCCGATCGGGCTCCCAGGCATTGCCCGAAACCGGAGCCACTCGGCTGCCCCTGCCCGCTTGAAAACGGGGCGGGGTTGCGATAAGATGGATCCTGAGATGGCTTTCCGAAGGCCTATCCATGAAGGTGAAAAAATGACCCTGTCCGCTGTTTTTCCGGTCCGGCGCCGATCGCTTCGCGCCCTGGGCACGGCCTTGACCCTCCTGGCAGCGGTAATCTCGCTGGGCTCCTGCAAAGACTTCGGCGTCCCCGACTTTCGGCTGTCGATCCGGGTCGACGAGGGGGTGGTGGGGTACCCGGCCGCCGGCACCTCCACCCACCGCGACCTCACCACCATCGACTACAAGTATACCGCCATCAACGCCAACCTGCCCGCCGATGTCGTCATCAACGGCAACCACGTGCTGGGCTACGGCAAATTGACCATGTACCGCGACCTCGACGTCACCGCCCACGTCCTCGACCTCCGGGACCGCTGGAAGATCACCTTCACCACCAGCGACACCCCCGCCGTGGTGTTCTCGTTTTACGTCACCCTGAGAGGGGGGATCGACTCCGGCACCTTCACCGACGAACGGGGCTTTCACGGCACCTGGCAGGTGGTCACCGAAACCTTCAAGATGACCTGGACCGACTGGTTCGACTACGCCCTCGAGGGACAGGCCCTGTACGAAATGGACGGCACCTACAACGGGCAGAGCGCCAGCGGCACCTGGGCGGCCGAGCGCGCCCCCCTCTGAACCCGACCGCGCCGCTTCCTTCAGAGCACCCGCAGCACCACCAGGGTAATGTCGTCGTGCTGGGGAGCGGTGCCGACAAAGGCAGCGACGTCCTCCAGGATGCAATCCCGCACCTCCCGGGCAGTCGGGTTGTTGCGGATGACACTCTCCAGCAGGCTATTCAGCCGGTCCAGGTCGGATAACTTCCGCTCCGGGTCGTGGGCTTCGGGGATGCCGTCCGACATGAAAACCAGCAGGTCGCCCGAGGCCAACGAAATTTCCTGCTCCCGGTAGACAAAAGAAAGGTTCATGCCCAGCGGGAAGGGGACCCCTTCTGAGCGAAGCGCCTGGACCTTGCCACCCGACACCAGCAACGGGCGGACCAACCCGGCGTTGGTGAACACCAGTTTTCTGGAAGGACCATCGAGGGTCATCAAAAGCACGGCCACGAAGACGTCCCGTTCGATCTTGTCTTTCAGCGGGCTGTTGATCCGGGTCAACACTTCGCCTACCGAATCCCCGCCAAACACTCCGGAACGAACCATTCCGGCGGTCATGGCGGCGATCATGGCGGCCCGCATGCCTTTGCCCGAGACGTCCCCGAGCAGGATGGCAAGTCGGGTGCGGGGCTCGTCAAGCCAAAAGAAATCGTAAAAGTCGCCCCCCACTTCCAGCGCCGGACGACTCACCGCCGAGATCTGAAACCCCTCCACCTCGGGTGCGCGGTGGGGCATGATCGACAACTGGGCCCGTTGCGCCGCCTTGAACTCGGTATCGAGCCGTTCGAACTTCAACCAACGGCGGATCAAACCCCAGGCCAGCACCGTCACCAAACACACCCCCAGCACCAAAAACCACCAGCTCTTCCAGAAGGGGGGGGTGATGACCACGGTAACCGAGGTGCCCGCCTCGTTCCACACCCCGTCGTGGTTGGTGCCCCGCACCCGGAACCAGGAGGTGCCCGGCGCCAGGGTGGGGTACGATGCGAAACGCCGGCTG
>CAZTNO010000221.1:0-4937 GCA_964614865.1 uncultured Clostridia bacterium | reverse complement strand
ACCGCACAAGTCGGAACCAAGAAGGGACCAGGTCGAGACCAAGTCAAGGCCCATTACGAAGCCCATGATAAGGCCCAAGAAGGCAAAGCCACCCCGCAAGTACCCCGCAAGTACCCCACAAGTACCCCGCAAGTCGCAGGGCAAGTTGCGGGCCAAGTCGGCACCAAGTCGGCACCAAGTCAGGCCCATGGCGGATCAAAACGGACAGCACATGTACCGGACAAGTACCCCGCAAGTACTCCCCAAGCACCCCGCAAGTACTCCCCAAGCACCCCGCAAGTCGTGGCAATACTCAAAGCTGCTGCGTCGGGCGAAAAAAACCGAGAAGAGTTGCAAATAGTCGCGAAGATCAAAGACCGGGAACACTTCCGTAAACGCTATCTTGAAGTGCTCATTGCCTTAGAACTCCTGGAACGCACCATCCCCGACAAACCACGCAGCTCAAAGCAGCGGTATCGCATTACAGCCGCGGGTCGCGCGTTGCTTGAAAAACCGTTAGAGAGGTAACATGAGATATTGAATGGATAGAAAGCCGGAAACGGCTGAAGCCGCCCAAAGGAACGGCTTCGTTACTCCTTTTGCACATGGCAACCGAGCTGGCTTTCGAATAAACTTTACGGCCGAAGAAGTAAAGGGATTTTTCTTATTGACCTGATTGAAGCGAATGAGGAAGAACAATGACCCCTCCCTCCGGCTACACCGAAGACGCCCTGATCGAACGACCGGCCATCGCCCTTCTGGCTTCGCTGGGCTGGCAGTCGGTCAATGCCTATCACGAGTTCGACCACGGCGCGAGCAGTCTAGGCCGGGAGACCAAGGACGAGGTGGTGCTGAAATCAAGGTTGCGGGAGGCGCTGCTGAGGATCAATCCCGAGGCCTCGCCGGAGGCCGTCCATCAGGCGATCGAGGAGCTGACCCGCGACCGGTCCAGGATGAGTGCAGCGGCGGCCAATCGCGAGGTCTACCACCTCCTCAAGAACGGCGTGCGCGTTCCCCGTCCCGATCCCGAAGGCGACGGCGAGTCGGTGGAGGTGGTGCGGGTGGTGGAGTGGGATGACCCGGCCAAAAACGACTTCCTGCTCTGCTCGCAGTTCTGGGTCACGGGCGAGATGCACACCCGGCGGGCCGACCTGGTGGGTTTCGTCAACGGCTTGCCGCTCCTGTTCATCGAACTCAAGGCCGCCCACCGCCGCCTGGAGACCGCCTTTACCGGCAACCTGCGCGACTACAAGGACACCATTCCGCAGCTTTTCTGGCCCAACGCCCTGATCATCCTATCTAATGGCAGCCAAAGCCGGGTGGGCAGCATTACCGCCGGCTGGGAGCACTTCGCCGAATGGAAGAAGGTGGGGAGCGAGAACGAGGCGGGCCGGGTGTCGCTGGAGACGATGCTGCGCGGCGTCTGCGACCCGGAGCGATTTCTGGATCTGGTGGAGAACTTCTGCCTCTTTCAGGAGGTCCCCGGCGGCCTGATCAAGCTGACGGCCAAGAACCACCAGTATTTGGGCGTCAACAATGCGCTCACGGCCCTGGCCGACATCCGGCAGCGGGATGGCAAACTGGGGGTGTTCTGGCACACCCAGGGCAGCGGCAAGAGCGTGGCCATGATGTTCTTCGCCCAGAAGGTGCTGCGCAAGCTGCCGGGCAACTGGACCTTTGTGGTGGTCACGGACCGGCAGGAGTTGGACGGCCAGATCTACAAGCACTTCGCCTCCGCTGGGGTAGTGACGGAAAACCACGCCCAGGCGGAAAGCAGCAAGCACCTGCGGCAGCTCCTCACCGAGGACCACCGCTACGTATTCACCCTGATCCACAAGTTCCGCACCGACCAGGGCGAGGCACATCCGGTGCTCTCGGAACGGTCCGACATCATCGTCATCACCGACGAGGCGCACCGCAGCCAGTACGACACCCTGGCGCTCAACATGCGCACGGCCCTGCCGAACGCCGCCTTTCTGGCCTTCACCGGAACGCCGCTGATCGTGGGCGAGGAGAAGACCCGGCAGGTCTTCGGCGATTACGTCAGCGTCTACGACTTCCAGCAGTCCGTGGCCGACGGCGCGACCGTCCCGCTCTATTACGAAAACCGCATCCCGGAGCTGCAACTGGTCAACGACAACCTCAACGAGGACATGGAGCGCCTGCTCGAAGCGGCGGAGCTCGACGAGGAGCAGGAGAAGAAACTGGAACGGGAGTTCGCCCGGGAGTACCACTTGATTACCCGCGACGACCGTCTGGAAGCGGTGGGCAAGGACCTGGTGACCCATTTCACGGGGCGGGGTTTCCAGGGTAAGGCCATGATGATCTGCATCGACAAGGCCACGGCCATCCGCATGGTCGACAAGGTCAAGAAGTATTGGAGCGAAAAGATTGCGACGTTGCAGGCGGAGGTGGCCGAGGCGGATGGCGAAGCCGGGCGGGCGATCGAAGCGCAGATCGCCCGGATGAAGGAAACCGATATGGCGGTGGTCGTCTCTCAGGGTCAGAACGAGATTGCCGAGATGAACGAAAAAGGGCTCGACATCCGACCGCACCGCAAGCGCATGGTCGATGAGGATCTGGAGACGAAGTTCAAGAATCCCGACGACCCCTTCCGGCTGGTCTTTGTCTGCGCCATGTGGATGACCGGCTTCGATGTGCCGAGTTGCTCCACCCTCTACCTCGACAAGCCGATGCGCAATCATACTCTGATGCAGACCATCGCCCGGGCCAACCGGGTCTATCCCGGCAAGGTGAGCGGCCTGATCGTGGATTATGCCGGGGTATTCCGCAACCTGGAGAGGGCGCTGGCCATCTATGGGGCCGGCGGGGGCGCGGGCGACGGCAGGAAGCCGGTGGAGGACAAGGCCGCATTGGTGGCGGCTCTTCGTCAGGCCTTGGCGGAGACCCGGGGGGTATGCCAGGAGCACGGGGTAAACCTGTCGGCCATCCAGGCCGCTGAGGGATTTGCCCGCGTCGGTTTGCTCGATGACGCCGTAGAGGCGCTGGTCGCCTCCGAAGAGATCAAGCTCCGGTATCTCGATCTGACCAGCACGGTTCTGCGGCTCTACAAGGCCGTGCTGCCCGACCCGGCGGCGCGGGAATTTGCGGCCGAGGTGTCGCCTCTCCAGGTCATCGCCGACAAAATCCGTGCGCTGACACGGCCGGCGGACATCTCCCAGGTCATGCAGCAGGTGGAAGGGCTCCTCGATCAGTCGATTGCCACCGAGGGCTATGTGATCCGCGAACCAAGCTCACCCTTGGTCGCCGATCATTGGCTTGATCTGAGCAAAATAGACTTCGAGAAGCTGGCCGAGAAGTTCAAGACGGGACGCAGGCGCACTTTAAACGAGAACCTCAAGGGAACGGTCGCGCAGAAACTCATGGTCCTGGTACGGCAGAATCGCACGCGGATGGATTATCTGGAGCAATTCCAGGCCATGATCGACGCCTACAACGCCGGCAGCCTCAACGCCGAGGAGCTCTTTCAGCAACTGGTGGCCTTTGCCCAAAGTCTGAACGATGAAGAGCAGCGGGGCGTGGGCGAGCAACTGAGCGAAGAGGAACTTGCGCTCTTCGACCTCCTGACCAAGCCGCAGATCGACATGAGCGACGCGGACCGCGAGAAGGTCAAGGCCACCGCCAGGGAGCTGCTGGCCACACTAAAGGCGGGCAAGCTGGTGCTCGATTGGCGCAAACGGCAACAGGCCCGGGCCTAGGTGCGCGTCACCATCGAAAAGCTCCTGGATAAGGGCCTGCCGAGGGCCTATACGCCGGAGCTGTTCGAGCAAAAGACAACGGCCGTCTTCCAGCACGTCTATGACGCCTACTACGGCGCCGGCCGAAGCATCTATGCGGCGGCGTGAGAAATTCTATTAGTCTAAGGTAAATGGGGCCACGAAATTTTAAGGGGCACTTCCGACTTACCGGAATGAGAGAATGTACATATATGATTATTCGAATCACGGTAAAACTGGCGCAAAAGATCGGGTTCGATCATCTGCCCGCCCTTCCCTACGATAAAGGCAGAGATCCCTTGCTGGACTGGCACGCCCATCTGTTCACGGTACAGCGCACGCAATACATTTTGGCGACCAACACCCAATCGCTCTACTCTCTGGTCATGCCTGGGCGGGGGATCACGACCGATAGGCAGTTAGTTCAGTCTTTCAGCGACGGCCTGCAAACCTATCTGGCCGGACAGGGGCAGCAGCCGAATGCGCTCATAGAACTGCTTTTGCCGGACCGGGATGTCACCTTTGCCAAAATCACCGATCGGCGCATCCTGGGCTCCATGAACGATCTCATCTTCCAGTCCAAGATCCGCCTGGGAGAGGGACAACAGACGCCCTTTGCCGTTTCTTATTACCTGAACGAAACGCCGATGTCCTATCTGAAATACCGTTCCCCGAAAGACCTGTTCCTGGAATTGCTTCGGCAAGCAGAGAAGCCCTCCGACCAGGGTCAGAAGCCGAATAACGTGATCTATCTCAAAAGATTCAAGTCCGCCGCCCAAGACAACGATCCTGTCCTTGCAGACTGCGACAGGCTTCAATCCAAGATCATTCGCGACAAGGTGCGGGAGATCTTTCGCGCCCATCCCCGCGAACCCTTCGCCGAAATGGAGAAGCTCGGGTTCACGTACTGTGAAGACGATACGGAGGACGAGGAAAAGGAAGAACGGAATGCCCGGCGCCCACGGGTGAAACATGAAGAGCCCAAGCTCCGGACCGAGCTTGCGGTGATCGCGCTTTTCCGCTTCTTCGAGCATTTTAAGGTGTTCGTACAGTTCCTCCT
Source organism: uncultured Clostridia bacterium (assembly GCA_964614865.1). Lineage (GTDB taxonomy): Bacteria > Acidobacteriota > Aminicenantia > UBA2199 > UBA2199 > CAZTNO01. The sequence continues at coordinate 161 of CAZTNO010000221.1, read as the reverse complement.
GCGTTGCGAAGACGAGCCCGTAAATGCGTTGCATCTGGGAATTTTCCTGATTCCCGCGCCAGTACGCGCCGGAAAACTTCGTGAGCTTGAATGCTCCGATCTGATTCGATGATTCCACATGCGGCCCTCGGCAAAGATCCACAAAGCCCCCTGTCTTGTAA
>CAZTNO010000220.1:0-4940 GCA_964614865.1 uncultured Clostridia bacterium | reverse complement strand
GCAAAAGAGGAGGGGCGGATGGCAACTCTAGAGTCATATGGGAAATCCCGGATAATACCGAGTATCTCGGGGATAGTGAGGTGCGCTGTCGGCACGCTATCGCACCAACTCGCGCCACCAGCGGCGGAAATTGAGAGTTGTGATGTTCTTGATAGAATCAGCGAATTCCTGAAGGCTGTTAAACGTTTTTCCTCCGGCAGCCGCGCTCATGTTCAGCAACGTAGTTGCCAGTCTTCGGTTTCCCTCCTCCGCTGACAATGCCGCAGGAACGGTGCTTTGAATTTCTCTGGCCAAGGTGCCGACCACATTGGCAGCTATTCCCCCAACAGTCATCCCGCCAGCAATGGCAGCCCACATGCCAGAAAATCCTTTCTCCGATTCCTTTGTGCTCTCCTTCACCTCAGACATTGTTGTGCGAACGAGTTTCCCGAAGTTTTTTACGGTAACCTCTCCGCTTTTCCCATCAACGATGATTTCTATCTTGACCTGATCAGTATTTGTTGACATGTGGCAATTCCTGAGCTATATAAAGCTCAATGAGAAACGAGAGCATGACGCGCTGGGGTGAGAAGCACGTTTTTGGGGTGTTCGTTTTGTGCTTTTTTTGCCAACTCATTCCAATAATTGCTCCTTTCCTTTTGTACTGGATGTTCCACAAGGTTCCTGTTGGCAAATAGACGATAGATTCTAGGTTTTTAACAGTTCGACTTCTGTTTCTTGTGATCATTGATCGCATCGAAAATTTGGACCATCTTGACCATCTCCCATTCGACTCGATCCGGTGTGATGCCGATAGCAGCAAACACTCCAGCGATTGCCCCGAGATCTAGCGCGTAATGGCCGCCCATGGTGTCGACTCTGATCTGACTTCCGACCAACCCCCAGAGCCGCAATGATTCCAATGTTTCCGACATCACCTCGGGAGGGAGAGACTCCACCGCCGCTTCGGTGAAGGCCTACAAAGAGACTCCTCGGCTCCACTACTTCACCGCCGACCAGGTGCGCCGAATGCTGGCCGCGGCCAGGGACGTGTCGGAGCGGGCCACCTCTCCCGCACAGCTTTACTTCCTGCCGATTATGGCGATCGCGGTTACCACGGGGATGCGCCTGGGCGAGATCCTTGCCCTACGCTGGGAGGACTACTCGGGCGGGTTCTTCACGATCCAGCGGGCAAAGTCGGGACTAAAACGCCAGGTTCCCGTAGCCGCCGGCGTCGTTGCCTTGCTGCAGCAGATGCCCGCGGACAGCGAGCGGCTCTTCCCAGTGAACGACGTGAGGGGAGCCTGGGCGATTGTGAAGCGCCAAGCTGAGGTTGAAGGGCGATTCCACGATCTTCGGCACACAGCTGCATCGCTGATGGTACAGGGAGGGGCCGACCTTGCCAGCGTGCGCGAGATCCTGGGCCACGCCTCGATCAGCACGACCCAGATCTACTCCCACGCCAGCCAGTCATCGAAGAAGCTGGCCAAAAAAACCCTCGACTCTTTGCTCGATTCCGAGTAGCAAAAGTGTGCCATTGCGTTTTCGCGAAATCTGGCTGTTTTTTATCCCTGAAATCACCTCAAGACTATCTATATTCCAGCATTTGCGGCCACGTCGGGGTGGGTTTTGGGCCAGTCTCAAAATCTGACGGGGTTTATCCTTGTGAGGGTTCGATTCCCTCCTCCGGCATTGCCCTCCACCCCCCCTCTTTCCCCCGGGAATCTCTTTACGGGACGAGTTTTCCTGCTTCGGTTACAATCCCGCCGGCCCACTCCACGATCCGGGTTTCCACTGAAAAGGGCTCCCCGTAGTCGAATTCCTGGGCCCCCGAACCGATGATCTCGGGGTCTTTCAGTTTGCGGACATCATCGGCGCTGACGAACTTGATCTGGCGGTTGTCGCTCGTGGCGTTGATTTTAATGGTCCGGCCTTTGATTCGGGCCTTGTCGGTGGACCAGATCGTGTCGTTGGCGGGGTCGTAGGCGAAAGTAATCACCTCGGGGGGGGTGTTGTCGGGGCTGACGCTGTATGCCAGCAGGTTTCGGATCACAAACACCTTGCCGACGAATTCGGTGTTGAAGCGGGCCTCATCGGTGGTGGCGATGGTCATTAATTCGAAAGCGCCGATCTCGTTGGCCGCGGGTTTGACCTCTGTGGGTTGGGGTGGGGGAACTATGGGCTGCGCAGGGGCTTCGGTTTTCTTGCCGCACCCTGACAGCACGAGCAGGACCATCGACAGCAACACGAGCAGGTACTTTTGAGCCATGGTTCCTCCTTGGACTCGTCCCGGTCTGTCCGACTGGGATCGGTATCTCGTTTCTCCCGGAGTGTATTCGCCCAAGTAAAAAAAAGCAATCGGTCTGTCTGCCGATCCACAATTCTTCCTTCCTTGCCATTTGCCTGGCCGGTCGGTACAATCGGGATTCGCCAGGAGGACGCACATGAAGTACGTCGGGGCCCATGTCAGTGCCGCTGGCGGGGTGGAGAACGCCCCGCTCAACGCCCGAAAAATCGGCGCCAACGCCTTTGCCCTGTTCACCAAGAACCAGAAGCAGTGGGCGGCTCCGCCCCTGACCGCAGACCACGTCCGAGGTTTCACTCAGAACCTTGCCCAGGTCGGGATCCTGCCCCGCCACGTGCTGGCTCACGACAGCTACCTGATCAACGTGGGCCATCCCGAACCCGAACTCTGGGAAAAATCGGTGAACGCCTTGCGCGAAGAACTCGCGCGGGTCGAGCTCCTGGGGCTGACCTCGCTCAACTTCCATCCCGGCACCTCGCTCGGGGTGGGTAGCGACGAGGAGTGCCTGACCCGGATCGCCATGGCCATCGACCGCATCCACAGTGAAACCGAACGGGCGGTCCTGGTGGTGGAAAATACCGCCGGCCAGGGATCGGCGGTGGGCTGGCGGTTCGAGCACCTGGCGGGGATCATCGAGCGGGTACGTGATCAGAAGCGGGTCGGCGTCTGCCTCGACACCTGCCACCTGTTTGCCGCGGGTTACGACCTGCGTACTGCCGAAACTTACCAGGCCACCATGGCCGAATTCGATCGTCTGGTGGGGTTCGCCTTCCTGCGTGGCGCCCACCTCAACGACGCCAAGGTGCCGTTTGCCAGCCGCAAGGATCGCCACGATTGCCTGGGGCGGGGCTCGATCGGCCTCGAGGCCTTCCGCCTGCTGATGAACGACCCCCGATTCGACGACCTGCCGCTGGTGCTGGAAACGATCGAGGAAGAGCGCTGGCCCGAGGAGATTGCCCTGCTGCGGGGAATGGTCCGCTAGAATTCAGGCCTGGGGGAGGTGGTGGCCAAGCGCCGCCAGTACCGGCCCGGAGTGTCCGGGGGCGCAGGCCAGGATGCCGGTGTTGCGCACCAGCGTGGTCCCGGCGGCGAAGTCGAGCGGCCTGCCGTAGATGTCGCTGGAGTGGCCCCCCGCCTCGGTGACGATCAGCGAGCCGGCGGCATGGTCCCAGATCTTTTCCCGGTAGGACCAGTGATTGCGGCTGGGGATGCGCAGGTAGATGTGGGCCTGCCCGGTGGCTACCGCCCCGTATTTCACCTGGCTGTCGATGGCCAGCGGCGGAGAAGTGATGCCCAGGGTCCCCGCCACCGCCCGTTGCAGTTCGTGGTCGCAGTGGTTGGATTCGTAGCTGTGGGCCAGGCAAGGAGAGTTTCCGGGGGGATCGCCACGAAGCGACAGCCGAATGGGGCTCCCGGTCCCGCCCGCCCGGGCGAACGATCCGTTTTCGCGTACTGCCCAGAAGAGGGTCCCCGAAGCGTCGGCCCGTTCTTCGGTCAGCGAGAAACGGGGACAGCCTAGCACCCCCAGCACCACCTGCCCCCGTTCGATCAGGGCCAGGGCGACGGCGTACTGCTCACCGCGCAAAAAACCTTTGGTGCCGTCGATCGGGTCGAGGGTCCAGAACCGGTCGCCGGGCCGGCCGTTGCCCAGGTCGATGGCGGCAAACAGGCTCGTTGCGTCGAAAGATTCGCCGGCGGCGGCGAGCCGGGCCAGGATCTGTTCGACCAGCGGCTGGCGCTCTTTCCCCTGCAGCGCGGCCGAGTCCTCTTCGCCCACGATCGGCAGGTCGGGGAAGCGCCCCGCCAACTCCCGGCAGACCAGCGCCTGGACGGCGAAATCGGCCACGGTGACGGGGCTGAGGTCGCTCTTGGTCAGGGTGGCGGGCCCTCCGGTCTGGTTCTGTACGGCAGCTGCGAGGGCCATGGCCCTCTCCACCACGTGAAGGGCGGCATCGAGTTCTCGTTCCGGCACGGCAGGCTCCTCTTGCGACGTCTTGGGTGCTCGTCTGGGATCGTTTCCCCGGAGTGGGGGTAAATCCCATTATACCCCGGGCCGGGGCCCGAGGCAATCGGCGGCCGGCGATGCCGGGGTGCGCGCCTCCCGCTGTCAAAATGATGACACTGCGAATCGAGGGGGCGGAAAAAACGTTGCCCCGATGCGGAATGGATCCTGTTGGAGCTTGGCAGGGATCTTGCTTGATAGGGGAGGGCGCGGGCACCAGGCCCGTTGCCCCGGGACGAGACACACTCTTCCCGCCAGGAGGCGACGATGGCTGCTGAAGAAGTCAAGGAGACCCCGGAGGTCGAGGTTTCTCCCAAGAAGAAGAAGGGAATTCCGATGGTGGCAATCATCGCCGCGGTGGCCGTCCTCGCCCTGGGGGGCGGCGTGCTGGTGGGCAAGATCCTCGGCGGCAAGGGGGGGAGCAAACCCAAGCCCGCGGCGGTCACCGAGCCCAAAGGCGAGAACAAGAAAGAGGGCAAGGAGGGGGCTCACGGTGAAACCAAACCGGCCGGGACGGGCACCGAAGCCCAGCCCCCTGCCGGCGACAACAGCAAGGCCGGGCTGCTCGACCTCGAGGAGTTCACAGTGAACCTGATCGACCCCTTCGGAAGGCGTTACGCCAACCTGTTGATCAGCCTGGAGATCGAGACGCGC